>NZ_JAHLZC010000017.1:0-271025 GCF_025128215.1 Synechococcus sp. CS-197
CCCCCTCGACCTGGCTGCTGCTGAGTCCACTCCTGTGGCTCTGCAAGCACCCGCCATCGGCTGAGGCTGAAGTCTCCAAAAGATTCAGCGTCAGTTGAATCGGAAAGCCCCCACCGAAAGGTGGGGGCTTTTTGTTGGTTTATTGGGATTGACGACCTATCCGCGTTGCGTGCGCTGCCACTGGGTACTGCGTCGACGTGCCTCAGCAAAACCAGGCGCAACAATGGTTGTTGGGAGCAGGTCTGGCTGCATCTCAGAGAGTGTGTTGAGGTTCAGTGTTCTCTCTGAGATGCATTGATCGGAAACAGACCAATCCAGCAGTGTGAGCGAGGCCGCTGAAGCGATGTTGCTGCCGAGCAGTCGCCTCGGGCCACTGCCCATGGCACCCAGGCTCAGGAGTCGGAGGCCCAGGGCTTCGGCGGGATACCAGGCATGGTGATGCCCTGAGATAACAAGATCCACCTGTGCCTGGCGCAATTCGGCAGCCAGCGATCCGGCGTCGTGGATGCATTCGCCAGCGCGCGCCCGGCCTTGGCTGAAGGCCGTTAGTGGCAGGTGGCCCACGACAAGACAGAGGTCATCCTTGTGTCGCTGCGGCGCGTTTAAAGCGCGGGAGAGCCATTGCCGCTGTGCACTGCTCACAGTTGCGGATGAGGCATCCATCACAACGAGGAAAAGACCAGGTCCATGCCATGCGTACTGGAATGGAAAATTGATCGCTTCTGTCAGTCCTGGTGACAGCGCATCACGATGCTGGTTCCAGAAGAATGAAGCTTGCTGGCGCTCCCGTGCGTAGATGTAGCGGCCCTGAAACCGCTGGCTTGATGCATCGTGATTTCCGATCGCTGGCAGAAGTGGAATGCCGGCTGTCTGCAGTGGCCGTTGGACAGAGACCTGAAAGCCTTCCCACATCGCTGCGAGCTGGCGGTCGGTGAGCGACGTCTTCTGGCCAGCCACCATGTCACCGGCACAAATCACCAGATCGGGCTTCTGCTGCAACAGAAGGCTCACGCCCCGTTCAACAGTGGAGCCATAGCTGGTGCTGCCGTAGGAGCGGTTGAGATCGCTGATCAGTCCAATCCTGACAGGGTTGTTTTGTGCTTGGGGGGAACTGGACTGCCCTGAAGCGAGAGGTTGCGCAGTCGCCTGCCTCAGCAGGGCCTCCAAGGCCGAAGCCGATGCGGCGGCGGCCATGAGCCGCAGAAAGTCGCGCCGTCCGGGTTGTTTCATCAGCGGACCTTATGCCTGAACGGGGTGATGGTCCGGGCCGCGTCCTGAACACCCGGGTTGATGTGCTCAACCGCGCCAACCTCGACCTGGCTGCTGTTGAGTCCACTCCTGTGGCTCTGGAAGCTCCCGCCATCGGTTGATCGAGAAAGCCTGAGGCTGAAGTCTCCCAAAGATTCAGCGTCAGTTGGATCGGAAAGCCCCCTCCTCGGAGGGAATCGTTTGTTGTGGATTGGCTGTTCCAGGCAGCAGTGCCTCAATCTCCAGGTTGTTCCCCGCTGAGTTGGCGTTTGGTTCGATCGGAGCAATGGATTGTTCCGGCTCAGGTGCAGGCGCCAACTCTGGTTCTGTTGCCGGTGTCTCAGGATTTGGAGCGACTTCAGGACCGACAACATCCACTGCAGTGCGCTGCACGACCAACCGAAAACGACGGTTTTGCCGTCGGTTGATTGCTTTCTGTACCGCCGAGACCTGCTTGAAACTGGGCAGGTCTGGATCCGAAACCCGCACGATGACGCGGATGACCGGCGGATTCTGATTCCAGGCGATATCAACACGCTCCACATCCACAGATTCCCGATCACCGAAGGTCAACGTCTCCCGCGTCAGAAAGCTCTCGATGGTCTCTTGCAGCATGTCCCGGGTGCTGTCCTTCCGGGCTCTGTCCAGGAGATTGAAAAAACTGCTTCCCAGTGGGAGGAGGAGCAGACCGGTGAGGGTGAAGCTCGCAGCGCTGAGGTGACTGCGCCGGAACACCTGTCTGAATTCGGGATCCTTCCAGGCCATCAGCACAAGGCCACCGGTGAGGATGCCCAGCAGGTTGGTGGCAAACAGCAGTCCAGCCCCTGCAGCATCGTTCCACTGTTGCTGTGAAAGCAGCAGTCCCATCACGCACACTGGCGGAACCAGAGCCACGGCAATGGCCGTTCCGGCGAGGGAGCTCACCGCATCGCTGCGCAGCTTGGCGTAGGTGGCGAGGCCACCCGCCACCAGGGCGATACCGAGATCCAGCAGGTTCGGTGTTGTGCGGGTTAGCACTTCAGTGCCGAATCGCGGGAGATCCGCAAGAGCTCCCAGCACCAGAGACAACACCGTGGTGCTCACCACCCCCACCATCAAGGTGCGCAGCGACCGCCCCAGCAGTTGAACCTCTCCAAGCAGAATCGCAAACGCAGCCGCCCGCAGCGGCATGATCCACGGGGCCACCACCATGGCGCCGATCACAACAGCAGCGCTGTTCGCCAGCAGTCCGAGCGTGGCGATCAGGCTCGCCCCCACACTCAACACGATGAAGACCTCGTCGAGGGCTGCATCGTTCATATGACTGCGGTGCAGTCGTTTGAGCATGCGGCTGGAGTCGCTTTCCGAATCCATGAACCGTTTGAATCAATCTCAGCAGCCTGATGGATTCAGGGTGCTGAACAACGGCTCAGGTGCGGAAAGCAACAGACGTTTCAAGCCGATGACCTGACTTGAACAGGCGACCCACGCTTTACGAAAGCGTTGCTCTACCAGCTGAGCTACATCGGCGACCTAAGGAAATTAACATTCAGGACCTCGCGCATTGTCCGTGACATCCGATCAACAGGACGGCAGAGATCTGGATCCGGCCATGCGACAGAGACTCCTCCAGGAGTCACGAACTCCCTGGAGGGGGCTCAGACGTCTCCTCTGGGTCGCTTTGTTCGGTTCCGGCGGGCTCGGGCTCTTCGTGATGGCGTTCCGGCTCAGTGCCGGCAACCCCGTCGTCCCCAGCGACTTGTTGATCCAGATCGGAGCCGTCGTTCTGTTCGGAAGCCTGCTCTGGTTCGATCGGCCCAGAACCGAGCCCTGAGCTTGCGTTCGGGGATGGCCATGTGAGGGTCGGGAGTAT
The DNA here is from genome assembly GCF_025128215.1 of Synechococcus sp. CS-197. Classification (NCBI taxonomy): domain Bacteria; kingdom Bacillati; phylum Cyanobacteriota; class Cyanophyceae; order Synechococcales; family Synechococcaceae; genus Synechococcus; species Synechococcus sp. CS-197. The sequence continues at coordinate 3,101 of NZ_JAHLZC010000017.1, forward strand.
GAGCACTCCGAAGCCAAAACTGGTCCGATGGCTGCGCATCTGATCGTCGCTGAGGGGCGTCGTGGCAAGAACGCTCTCGTCGGGACGGGTGAGCAGCCAAACGGCGGAACAGAGCTGTTGCCACTGCCACAGAAGCAGAGAGAGAACCAGGCCTGAGAGCAGCAACCCCGTGAGCCTGCTCCCATCTTTCAGAGGCGAAAGCTCGATCACCAGGAGGGCTGAACGGTCGATCCACCAGAACGCCATCAGCAGAAGAACCATGCCGAACACGGTGGCGCTGCGCAGTGCAATCGAGTCTTGAAGCGCGCTGAGCCGTCGCTGATCAACCTGTCGGGTTGAGAGAGGCTGGCGCACCAGCAGCAATGATCCCCAGTCCACTGGCCGTTGCACCAGCCAGTACCCAGGCGCCACCACCGACAGACTCCACACCAAGAGGCGCTCGAGGGCGGGAGAAGGCCCAAACGTGCTGCCAGACAAGATGAGCCTGAGCAGCTCGAGCTCCAGCGGAATCACGGCCAGGGCCATGAGCTGAAGCCAGAGGAGCGGCTCTCGGCGAGTGATCATCAGGTGGTGAGCTTGCGGCGCTGGGTGACCATCTTGAAGGCTTCGATCCGGTCACCGTCCTGCCAGTTGGCAAAGCGATCCGTGCCGACGCCGCACTCGAATCCAGTCGCCACTTCTTTGACGTCGTCTTTGTTGCGGCGCAGGGAGTCGAGGTCGCCGGCGTAGACGATCTCCTTCCCGCGGTGCACACGAACCTTGCAGTTCCGCTGCAGTTTTCCTGTGGTGACGTAGCAGCCGGCCACAGCGCTCTTGCCGATCGTGAACACGGCACGCACCTCGGCTTCGCCCAGGGCCTCTTCCACGAGCTCCGGTTCCAGCAGGCCTTCCATGGCCAGTTGGATGTCCTCCAGGAGCTTGTAGATCACGTCGTAATCACGCACGTCAACACCGTTGGCATCCGCAGCCTTTCGTGCTCCGGAGGCCATGGAGGTGTTGAAGCCCACAATCACGGCTCCAGAGGCTGCAGCCAGGTCGACATCGGTTTCTGTGATTTCGCCAGGGGCCGAGAGCAGCACTCTCACCTGAACTTCATCCTTCGGTAACTGCTCGAGAGAGCCAAGAATGGCTTCAACCGAGCCCTGGACATCGGCCTTGAGGATCAGATTGAGCTCCTTGAGATCGCCGTCGTTCGCCTGACCGGACATGGCGGTGAGAGAGACACGCCGTGAAGCCATCTGCTGGGCCAACCGGGTCGCCCTGGCATCGGAGGCACGGTCGCCCACCACGGCACGGGCTGACTTTTCATCCGGATAGACCTCAAACTCATCCCCGGCCGTTGGCACTTCGCTGAATCCAAGCGCTTCAACTGCACAGGATGGGCCTGCTTCCTTGAGACGAACGCTGGCGTCGTCGACCATGGCTCGAACCTTGCCGAGCACAGGACCAGCCGCCACCACATCACCCGTGCGCAGTGTTCCGTTCTGAACCAGCAGGGTGGCCACAGGACCCTTGGCCTTGTCGAGGTGTGCCTCAATCACCGTGCCACGGGCCAGGCGATCGGGATTGGCCTGGAGATCCTCAACCTCCGTGACCAGCAGGAGCATCTCAAGCAGTTTGTCGATGTTCTCCGACTTGATGGCACTCACAGGCACCATCACCACATCACCACCCCACTCCTCGGCCAGGAGGTTCTGCTCTGACAGCTCCTGCTTCACCCGATCTGGTGAGGCACCTTCTTTGTCGATCTTGTTGATCGCCACAACGATGGGCACTTCGGCAGCACGGGCGTGGCTGATGGCTTCAAGCGTTTGAGGCCGCACTCCATCGTCGGCTGCCACAACCAGAACCGCCACGTCTGTGACCTTCGTGCCGCGGGCACGCATGGCTGTGAACGCTTCGTGGCCAGGAGTGTCGAGGAAGGTGAGCCTGCGAGGTTCGCCGCTGTGCTCGATCTCCACCTGATAGGCACCAATGTGCTGGGTGATGCCACCGGCTTCGCCCGCTGCCACACGCGCCTTGCGGATTGCGTCGAGCAAGCTGGTTTTGCCGTGATCCACGTGGCCCATGACCGTGACCACGGGAGGGCGGCGGATGAGATGTTCGAGGTCTTGTTCCTCGATCATCTCCACGGTCTTCTTCGCGGCCTCTTCGACGTCGTCCTGAAGCACAGGAACGCCGAACTCCTCAGCCACGGTCTCGATCGTGGGCATATCGAGAGACTGGGTGACCGTGGCGATGATTCCCTTGAAGAAGAGGGATTTGATGATTTCCGAGCTTTCGACACTCAACATGTCGGCCAGCTCCTGAACCGTGAGGTTGTCCTCCGGCACCACGATCATTTCGGGCCTGACCTGCTTGGCTTCACGGGCTGCCCGCAGCTCCATGGCACGCCTCCGCTGGCGCTGGCGCGTGGTTTCCTTGCGGCGCTTGCGCATCGCTGCCACCGGTTTCGGCGCAGCCTTCTGCTGGGATTTCGGCTTGGATGGGCGCGCCAGGCTGGCCGACAGCACCATGTTTTGCTGCTCGCCGGCAAATCCTCCGGTCTGTGCAGCCAGGGAATCGTCGTTCTCCCCGATGATGTGGACTTTTTGACGCTGCTTCTGCGGTGAACGGTTGCGCAGCGCATCCAGCTTGGCGCTGTCATCCCAGTCGGGACGTCCGGGGCGACGTTGCCCTCCAGGCCCAGCTCCGGGCCTGAAGCCTCCAGGACGCCTTGGGGCAGTCGCCGGCGATGGCGGCGTTGCCGTCGGGCGCGAGACCGGCGGAGTTGCTTTTGGACCGTCTCCTCTCGGGGTGACAGGGGTGCCGTCGGGCCGTCTCGGCGGGGGAACACCTGGACGTCCTGATGGTTTCTGGAGCTGCATGAGCTCGCCGGGTGCAACCGGTTTGCGCATGCCAGGGGGCATGGCTGGACGGTTACCGCCCCCTGCGGGGCGTGCTCCCCCTGGAGGACGGCCACCCTCACCTCTGTTGCCGCTGCCATCTCTGCGGATCGGCTTGCCGACGAGTTCGAGCGTGTTGCCACCGGGGCGAGAGGGACGGCCTGCACCTGTCCCGGGCCGCGTGGGCGCTCCAGGACGTTGGGCTCCGGCCGGCCTTTGGGGCATGTTCCGCTGACTCCCTGGCGCACTGGGGCGAGGGCTAACAGCCGGTCTTGGAGAGCCGGGTCCTGCGCCTTGTCGGGTTGGAGGTCCCTCTGGCCGCCTGGGTTGGGGGCGGCCGACCAGTTCGGGCTTGGCAGCGGGGCGCTGCGGCGGGGGGGCCGTCCTGTTGACAGGGGTTTTGGGTTGGGGACGGCTCGGGGGAGCATTCGCCGGCCGTGGGGCATCGTTTGGAGCAGCCCGGCGGATCGGAGCGGTACCGCGAGGTTTCGCTGAAGGAGGGGAGGGTTGCTGGGGAACTGGGCGCGCAGGTGGTGAGGGAGGGCGGCTGACGGTGCGCTCCGGTGCCGTTTTTGGTTTCGGTCTGGGAACCGGTTGCTGCGCCGTTGGTTGCTGGCGCACCACCGGTTTTTGAGGGGCGCTGGTCTGTGTTGCAGAGGCTTTCGGCGCCGCAGGTCTTGAGGGGGCTGCAGGCCGTGCCGGCGGCTGCTGGGGTGATTTCGCTTTGGTCGGCGCTGCCGGTGCGGCAGGGGGGCTGCTGGCCGCGGGCTTGGGTTGCTCGGGGCGTGCCGGAGAGTTGCTGCCGGAACCTGCTTTCTGAACGGAGAGGATCGCCTTGCCTGGCGCAGGCTTGGAGGGGGAGGCTGCAGCGCGGGGTGCGCTTCCGGCCTTCAGAAGGCTGCGGATCTTGCCAGCTTCCGTTTCGCTGATCGAGCTGCTGTGACTCTTGGCCGCAATGGACAGCTTCTCAGCGGCATCCAGCACGTCTTTGTTGTCCAGACCAAGGTCCTTGGACAGCTCATAGATTCTGACTTTGCCGCTGCTGGTCATTCAGGTCTCCGGTCGGTCCGGGCACGGTGTGCCTCGGGGCACCACTCAAGGTGGGGCCAGTGTTCATCTTGCCTCAGCGACTGTCTCCTGATCAGGAACAAGTCGCTGCTTCAACGTCGCCATCACGGTGTCAGGCACCTGGCATCGCAGGGCTTTCTGCAGTCGTTTCCGACGTTGTGCTTCTTCGAGACAGCTCTCCTGAGGACAGAGATAGGCCGAACGGCCCATTCCGTGGTCAAGGAGAACCCCATCCCGATGGTCACGCACAATCCGCCAGAGAAGGCTGCGATCCAGCAGCAGACGGCAGGCGACACAACGTCTCAGGATAGGGCGTTGTGGTTTCACCGGGCCCCGTCCTCTGCGGATTCGCTGGATTCAGGCGTGACTTCGCTGGTGTCGGCGGCCTCACCCTCAGACATCACAACGTCCTCAGCCGTTTCGTCGCCATACTCCTCTTCGTCTTCGGGGAGGGGATAGAGCTCGCGCAGTCGGGCATCTTCCTCGGCTCTGGCGGCCTGTTCGGCAGCAAGCCGCTCTTCAGCTTCTCGCTGAAGCGCCTCTTCTTGCTCCCGTTGGGCAATCAGTTCTGCCACCACGGCGTCCTCTGAAGCTTGGTCGTATTCGCTGGCGTTCTTGATGTCGATTTTCCAGCCCGTCAGACGAGCTGCGAGACGAACGTTTTGGCCTTCGCGTCCAATGGCCAGGCTCAGTTGATCGGGCGGGACCAAAACGTGGGCATGCTGACCGACGGGGTCGACGAGACGCACCACGTCAACCCGGGCCGGACTGAGCGAGTTGGCGATGTACTGACCAGGATCAGACGACCAGCGAATCACGTCGATCTTCTCGCCACGCAGTTCGTTCACAACCTGCTGAATCCTGGAGCCGCGTGCACCGATGCAGGCACCGACGGGATCCACCTCCCGTTCGATGCTGTCCACGGCCACTTTGGTGCGGGGGCCAACGGAGCGGGACGGAGGATTGGCTTCCCTGGCGACGGCCACGATGCGCACGGAGCCTTCCTGGATCTCGGGAACTTCGTTCTCGAACAGATACACCACGAGCCCTGCGTTGGCTCGGCTCACGAACAGCTGGGGACCTCGTCTTGGGACTTCGCTGACCTCCTTCAAAAAGACCTTGAAGGTGGCATTGGCGCGGTAATTGTCGTTAGGGAGCTGATCCCGTCGCGGTAACTCGGCCTCCACTTCCGGACGGCCCAGGCCTGAGCTCACGGCCATGATCACGGATTGGCGTTCAAAGCGGATCACGCGGGCGGTGAGGACGGGATCCTCCAGATCGGCGAACTCCTCTTGGATCATCCGACGTTGCTGGTCCCGCAACTTCTGGGCGAGCACCTGCTTCGTGGTGGCTGCTGCCATCCGCCCGAAGTCTTCTTTTTCCGGGGTGACATCGAGCACAACGGTGTCACCGGATTGGGCGTCATCGGCGACCTGCATCACCTCTGCCAGGGCAATCTGATGATCCTCACTTTCCACTTCATCAACAATGATCTTGCTGGCGAGCACGCGATAACCCTCTTCGTCGAGGTCGAGGGCAACATCGAAATTGCTGAAATACTCCTCATCAAACGGGTCTTCACCCACGCCGAGGTAAAGCGTGCGTCGATAACGCTCATAGCCCTTGAGGAGTGCTTCCCTCAACGCCGCTTCAACCACTTGTGGGGGAAGCTTCTTCTCTTCACTGATGTCTTCGATCAGGTTGCTGAGGCCGGGAAGAAGAACGAGAGCCATCGGGTGGTGAGTGTGAAGAGAACGAAGGGAACGTGCGGTGGGGTGGACTCAGCCGGTAGGACTGATGAGCTGAACAGAAATCACAGAGGCTCTGGCGATGCGTTTAATGCGCCCGCGCACATTGACCTGGACGTGGTCGGCATTGCGTTCGAGCAAGGAGCCCTGTTGCCGTTGCTCCCTGCCTTCGTCATCGCGATAGAGGACTTCAACTGGGTAGCTGCGGAACGTCTGAAAGTCCCGATCGCTCTGGAGCTGTTCCCCGATTCCAGGGCTGCTGATCTCCAGAACATACGCCTCGGTGAGCAGAGCTTGCGACTCGAGCGCTTCACCCATGGGCCCACTGAAGCCTGCGCAATCGTCGAGAGACACATCAGAACCATCAGTGCGACGGATCTGCACCTGCACCGTCATCGGTTGTAGGTGCGTGAGAATCTGGATCTCCACCAGCTCAAAGCCGTGAGCCGCCGCTGTGCTGGCAGCGACAGGAGTGATGTCCGGTAGAAGTGGATGGGGCAAGGGCTCGTCGAGACGGTGACTCGGGCTCAGGCCCGATGGTTGATGCTGTGATCACCCTCCCGGAGAGAGGAACTCACCAGGCCTCTTTCAATGTAAGCGATGGAGGTTCCCCAGGGCCAAGCCCAGACCCTTTCAGCGCGTTGACTAATTGCACCCTTGAACTGAGATTCGGTAGCTGAAGCCTGTGGCTCCTGGATCATTGTTTGCGCCGATTTTGAAATTCACCTGACTCACGGCTTTCCCGGACGGCACAGTGAACGGTCCAAATTGAGCACCGGTGCCCGTTGGGGGCTTCATGGATTCCTGGACGACCCTGAGGTTGCTGCCGTCTGTGAATTTTAGATAGGCCTCGATCGGATAGGCACCCGGGTTGCCATCGGTTGAGTCGGCTGTGAAAAAGAGCTTGAAGGTTTTATAGGGCTGGTTGACAACAAAATCGGTGTTCCAATTTGTTCTCCCGACGGCTTTACCGACCAAGCCCTTGGGACGTTCAACCTTTTTCTTGACGATGTGGGGCTTGGGTCCGTTGCCATTGCCTCCGATTGGCATCAGAAAAGAACAACCGGCGTGAGCTTGCGGTGCCATCGAGAGCGCGCCGGACATGGCTGTGACGCAAAGGGTGATGGCGGCTGTTTTGGGTTGGATGAGCATGGCGGCTGTGGATTGGCGGGGTGGATGTCGTTGCGCGAGTTCTTCAGGGGCTGGAGGCTGTTGCCAGTTCCAATTTGTTGAGCACCACATCAACAGGAATCTGGCTTGAAAAGCGGCATGCGCAGGTTTCGGCCGCATCGAGACTTCCGTGCTCCCAGTATTTGTTGCTGCCGTTTCCGCCTCCACAGAATCCGTAGTACTCACAGGTTTGCCGACAGCGATCGGTTCCGGCCCGCATCTCCTGCAGCAGGCGTTGGAATGCGGCGCCTTCAGTGGCATCCAAGAGCGAGAGATCGCGGATATTGCCCAGATTGAACAATCCATAGCGCTCCGTTTCCACCGAGAGCAGCTCAGGGTCGAAGGTGGAAAAGTTACCGTTCGAGTCCACGCTCAGAATCGCGTAGGGGCGATTCATTTCGTTCTGAAGCAGGCGTTGACCGCCGGCGATCATGCCCATCACTTGATCGAATTCCCGGATTCGCAAAGGAAACCCATCCTGTTGATTGAGAGCCCAGAAACGGGAGAGAAATTCGCGGTAACGACGCTCCTTGACCAGCCCCTGCATCGAGGAGTTGGTATGAACACCCTCCTGCTCCTCCACGTTGAAGCCCAGTGCATGGATCCCCTCATCGCGGAAGAAGGTGTACATGCGATCGGGTTGATCGAGAGCATCCTCTGTAAGCACGGCGATCGCGTGAAAGTCGATGTTGTGCTTCCTGAGGGTGCGGATGCCCTTCAGGGTGTGCCCATGGGATCCCAGGCCGTTGCGGAATCGCCTGTGGCTGTTGTGAATGTCTTCAGGACCGTCGATGCTCACGCCGACGACGATGTTGTTGCGTTGGAAGCACTCACACCAGGCGTCGTTAATCAACGTGGCATTGGTCTGGATGTGCTGTTCAATCACTACCCCCTGGCCCTGAAGATCGGCCGTTTCCCGATGGATGATGGTGCTGGCTTCGTCGTAAAACGCAGTTGGCAGCGTGAGGGGTTCTCCGGCGTGCCAGAGAATCGAAAGGTGGGGGCCCCAAAACGGGCTTTCATACACCCGCTCCAGCAGCAGGGGGAGCTGCTGCTGGAGGTTGAAGATGTTCCGCTTTTGCCGATCTGGCAGATAGCAGTAGCTGCAGTCGAGATTGCAGAGGGAGGTCGACTGGATCACCAGAAGACCAATGGGGCCGTAATCGGATGCGTTCACCAGTTTGCGAACCCACCGCGGTAGCCATTGGCGAAGCCGCCGCCGCCGCCGCCATTCGCAAAGCCCCGGCCACCGTTGCCCCAGGCCCGGCCACCGTTGCCCCAGGCCCGGCCACCGCCGTTGCCCCAGGCCCTGGCGATGGAGTCGGGAGTGGTGCCGGTGATGCCGTTGCTCTCAAGGAGAGCCCAGGCCTTGGTTCCCATCCGTTCAATGCGCTGTTCGAGCGCATTGCCGAGATCAGGCTCGCGATGCACGGCGGCTTTCGAGGACTCGCAGAGAACGGCGCTGGTCGCGAGGACGGCGGCAAGGCTCAGCAGACTGGTTTTGTTCATGGTTCAAAAAGAGGAATGGATGAACGAGGCAGGGTCAGGACTGCTTGTTGAATTCGGCTGCCGTGGACAACACGATCGTGAAGAAGCTGCCGATCTGGTCATCACTCAGGCCCAAGGTGCTGCCACTGCCGATCCAGGAGTTGATCTCCGTGCGCACTTCGTCGTTGTCGTTGACATAGGCCGAGAGCAGACGCCCGATGGCCAGGTTGCTCATGTTCAAGAGCTTGGGTGTGGTTCCAGCCACGACGCAGCCAATGCCGGAGCGTGCATAGGGAAGGGCGGGGACCAACGCTGCTTCGGGAGCGGTTGCTTCTTGGTTGGCCTTCAGCCAGAGACTGTCGCCGCCGAGAATCTTCACTGTTCCGTCCTTCAGGGCGGCAAGCGCTTCGTCGGGGGTGTTGAAGAACTGGAAGGAGGCGTCATCCACGGATGAGGCGAGCACGTTGGCAGCCACGCTGTCTTTCACCACCCCCACCGTCTGCCCATTGAGGCTGTCGGGGGTTCCATCGTTGCCTTTCGGGGCCAGAACCCTCACGCCACCCATGGCGAAGGGAAGGGTGTAAGTGAGGGTGCGTTGGCGCTTCCAGCTGAAGGCCACGCCACAGGCGATATCAGCGGATCCGGAACGGATCTTGTTGAGTCCTTCCTGCGCCGAGCCAACGGCAACGGGTTCAATCTCAATGTCTTTGTCTTTTTTCAGCGGGGAGACATTGAGTTGATCGCGGACGGCCTCGAGAACCACGAACGAAAGGCCGTCGTAGGTGTCACCGTTCTTTTTCACCATCGGCAGGGCATCGCCGATCACAACAGCGCGCAGCTTGCCGGTGTCGAAGACGCTGCTTGTTGATTGTGCTGGGGTTGATCCTGAGGATTGTGATCCTGGTTTGTTATCAGCGTCTTTGTTTTGGCAAGCCACCAGAGCGACGGTGGAAAAGGCGAGCAGGCCAGTGGCGGCTCTCTGGATCAAACGCATGACGAGGCGGTCAGGACGTGACACGCTTACGTCTAGACATTTCGCAGAGAAGCGTCCACACCATCCTCAGAAAACATGCCTGATTGGGATCCGTGCACGCTGAGCGCACTCCTTCAGGTTTCGCTGCTCTCCCCGAGCTGAATCGCGCTGATTTCCTCAAATCCATCACCGGGCATCGACTCTCCGCGCAGACCGGGGTCCTGGTTGATGCACTGCTGCTTCTGTTCGTCGCTTTTGAGGTACTGACAGACCCGCGCCCAGAGTTTGCTGCGAGTGCCGGGTGTCCCTCGGCTGAAGAGCACGCGATCACTGGTTGATCCGTCTCCCTGAATCTCGACCTGGCAAAGCGCGCAGCGTTGAGACCCTGGTTCAGTACTCGTCATGGAAACAGTTCAACGGTGAGGGAAGGTTAGTGCTCTCGTTGGCGGCTGATTCGCGCTGGAGGGATCTCCCTCTCATCGGTAGGGAAAGCCGGTCAATCGGGCCATTTCGTCTGGCGGTGCCGCAACGGGAGTGCCCATGCTGAAGAGGTGATCAGAAAGGGAGTGGGTGCATGTTGATCTCCATTGACGATTCCTTCCGCACTCTCAATGAGCACCTGCAGGATCTGTCTCAGCATCACCGGATTCTGGTGGCGACGGACAACCGCCCTTATGCCCTGGCTCTGGCCAGTTGTTTTGCTCTGCACCACACCGAGCACCCCAGCCGTCTCGTCGGAATTGCCACGACGCAGCAAGAAGCGTTGGCCTGTCTCGATGACGTTCGTGGTCCCCTGTTGGCCTTCGTCAGTGAGCACCTGGAAAGCGGTGATGGGCTAGCGCTTGTGGCTGATCTCAAGCAGCGATCAGTGCCTCAGTCGCCAATCGCCACCGTGTTCACGTTGGAGCAAATCGACTCTCCGAGGCTGAAAGAGGTGATGGCCAGTCCTGCGGATGTGGTGCTGGCCCGCCCCAGTCTTGATCTGATGTCGATCGTGAATGCGGTGGAGTCGATCCTGGCGGGAGTGCGCTTTGTGGATCCTTCGATCCCTTATGCCCTCAGGCAGTACGAACTCAGTGGGATCCACGTTCTGTCGGAGCAGGAGCGCCGGGTTCTTCAGCTGCTCTGCAACGGTTTTACAAATAAGGGGATTGGCGAGGCGCTCTCGATTGCAGAGACCACGGCCAGAGGGCATGTGCAATCCATCATGCGCAAGTTGAACGTGAGGGATCGAACCGCCGCTGCCGTTGAGGGCATTCGGCGTCATTGGGTGGATTAATGAAATCAGAACCAGTTGAATGACTGGCGCGCGACTCGTTTGATAGGTGTGAGATCCTCATCAACTGTGTTTCTTGGGCGCCCTTGAAATCCAAGGACATGGCTGTGATTGCGATCGATTGATGCGTTCGTCGTGCAGAGGTTGCGACTGGATGCTCGTTGAATGCGACCAGATGGTGACATCCATGGCAGAGGGTGCATCTGGATGAGGCCGCAAACCCTTGGATTGCAGGGTTCTTGGGATCTGAGAACGGGGCAACGATGACGGGGCCTTGAGCAACATGAATTCATGGCTCTCATCAAAGTCGGCAATTTTTCTCAGGACATCACCAACTTCGATCCTGCGAATGATCAACTGGATTTCGGCAACATTTCTGTTCACAGCCTGATTCTTGGTCAGGAGCCTGACGGAACGGCCACGATTGTTTACCCATGGCAGCCCAATCAGTTTCAGCGGATTCTTGGTGCCAATGGTCAGGGAATTCAATGGAGTGACCTGAGCGAAGGCAATTTCGCTCCCGTTGGTAATGAGCACCTACGGGGAGATATCGGTGGCGTTTTTTCCTGGGAAAAGGGTATTGGCCCTGCCTTTGATCCTGGTAATCCCGATCGAGAGAGCACGGTTTACATTCGTTCCCATGAACGGGACAGTGTCACGACGATTGAGAATTTTGATCCTGTCACAGACAAGATCAATTTCCTCTATTTTGGGACCAGGGAGCGCCTTTCAGTTGTGAATGAAGGCGCCGACCTGGTGATCAGTTCGGAGCCAATTGGTCAGCGTTTCGTTTTCAAAGGCGTTCAAAAAGAAGAGCTGATCGGCGCCAATCTGGAGTTCCATTTCGATCAGATCCAGGAGGATCTTCTCGACAGAGCGTTCGGCTTCCAGCCTGAGCAGCTTTCCCTGGTGAACCGCACCATGCTCTTCACGCCAGAGGGCGGCCCTACCGATGGTTTTCAAACGCGTGTGGGGGCTTTTGTAACAGCCTCCGGAGAAGCCCCCGGTCAGCCCAGGAGTTTGGAAGAGAGCACGCGTCAGATTCAGGAACGTGCTGAACAGCAACAGGCTTCTGAGCAGACGCCTCAGGAGATGGGCTCCGGTATGCCCATGGACATGGATATGGGCATGGATATGGATATGGACATGGATATGGGCATGGATATGGATATGACGCCTCCCGATCTCACCAAGGTGGTGATGAATCTGCCCGGTGGCTCCAATGTGCACAACAGCTGCCTTCAGCTTGAAGTGGATGGATCCCTTTGGTGGGGTGGCGGTATGGGTGGCAATCTGATTGTCAGGAACCCCATGGGATTTGCCGTTGACGACTGGGAAGTGTCATTTCTCACTCCTCATGATCAGTTTCAGAGTTGGGCTGGTAATGCAACCGTTGAGGATGCCGGAAACGGTCTCAATCGTGTGACATTCACGCCTGCTGATTGGAATGACAGCATTCCTGCCAATGGAGAGATTTCCATCAGCTTCAATGCGCAGGGCGAAGGGATGCCTAATAGCGGTTCACTGACTCGGAGCAATTTCTTCGCTCCCGCCCAGGCGTCGATGACGATGGAGATGGGGATGGACATGGACATGGACATGGACATGGGGATGGAGATGGGAGCGCGAATGGAGATGCCGATGGAGGTCGGGATGGAGATGGGATCGGGAATGGAGATGGAAATGAACATGTCAGCCATGTCCTCCGATGTCGTCACGGGTCAGCTGATGGATGTGGCTAATCCCTTGGCCTCAGAATCGCTCGAGCTGATTGGCAATGATTCTGGCTATGCCATTGCTCGTGGAGACGGGCTCATTGCTCTTGTTCGACGTTCCGGTAAGGCGCTGTCTGATGCCACGTCAGATTGGTGGGACTTTCTTGCGGCGAAGGATGCCTTCGGCGGTGGTTTCAGGGTTCTCGCTGAAGGCGAGGGAGACCGTGATGGTCAATTCCGGGTGTTCCGTTTTGACGAGGAGGGCGAACTATTTGGCCGTGGGCGTTGGATCTCTGAGGAGAAAGCCATTAGCCGCGGTTTAGAAGTGGCCTTCGCTATTGACCTCAATGGCGATGGAGAGCTCACTGACGTTTCGGGCTTCCCCATGCCTGGGATGGTCATGGCCGATCCAGGAATGACTATTTGAGGGCGTTCATCGCCTCGCTCAATGTGCGATCAATCAACCTTCTCCTCCTCGGAGAAGGTTTTTTGTTTGCGGGTGTAATTTTCTGGTTCGTCGTTGTCGACAATCAGCCGCTGATTCAATGCCGCAAGGAATGAGTCATGTTTCAGTTGCGATGGCCTGAGAAAAGCCTGAAGTGTGCCTGAAATGTGAATGGGTTTGTCTGAATCTTTCTGGTAACCCTGCAGATGAAGGGTTCACTTGCAGGCGGCTTTTTGTTCATGATTCCAGGGTATTTGGATTCGTGTTATGGCTTCTGCCGCAGGCAACCTGCTTCTGCAGGCCAGTGGAACCTTGTATTGGGGAGGGATGAGTGGAACGCTCACGATCACCAATCCAACCGACAGTGCGATTGATAACTGGTCGGTGAGTTTTGAAACGCCGCACAGCGACTTCCAGAGCTGGGCTGGCGCAGCGGTGGTTGAGGCCCTCGAGGGTGGCGGCTACAGGGTGACGCTGACCCCTGCGGCCTGGAACAGCACGATCGGTGCCGGCCAGAGCATTGATGTCAGCTTTAACGCTGTCAGTGTTGGCCTGGCGAACAGTGGACCACTCACGGACGCACTGTTCTTTACCGACTCCGGTGTGGACAGTTCGGGGTCTCAATCGGATGGAGAGACGAGTGCTGATGGCAACACCCAATCCCCTGGGGAGAACTCCGATACAGAGAACAGCACCGCGGATGAAGCATCGGTGAGCGATGCACCCGCACGCGTTTTCGCGGTTGATGTGTATTCAGGGGAGGTCACTGACTTCCGTCCTGGTACCGACAGTTTGGACTTTGGTGGTCAGTCTGTTCACAACCTGATTCTCGGCAAAACGGAAGAGGGTTATGTCACCTTCCTGAGCCCTTGGAATGACGCCCAGAAGATGACCCTTGTGGGTGTGACCTACGACATGTTGGATCTTGAGGATTACGGCGTGGTCGGCAACGAGCACCTGCGCCAAGACCTCGGTGGTGTTGTGTCCTGGGAAACGGGCTTTGGCCCTGCTTTTGATGTTGAAAATCCCGATCGAGAGAGGACGACTTACATCCGTTCTCACGAATACGGCAAAGTCGAGACCATTACTGACTTCAATCCTGCTACAGACAAGATCAGCTTTCTCTATTACGGCACGCGCGAGCTTCTTTCTGTTACGCAGGAGGGTGTTGACTTGGTGATTAAGACCGAACCCACCGGGCAGACCTTCATCTTTGAGAACACCAACCTGGGTGACATCCCGAGCGCCAGTCTGGAATTCCATTTCGATCAGATCGTCGAAGACAACCTGGAAATCCCCTTTGATCGCGAGGTTGAGGCGTTGACGCTTAAAGACCGCACCGTTCTGCGGACCCCAGCCGCTCCTGAAGGTGAACAGACCGATGGCTTCCAGACGCAATCCGGTGCTGAGGCGGTGAATGCCCAGCCCCCCCACGACAGCCATTCCACGGGCGAGCACGGATCGATGGAGATGGAGCCCGACATGGACACCGCTTCTGAGATGAACATGGACATGCCCAGCGAACCTGAGCCCTCCGTTGACATTGAATCAAGTTCCTCCGGCTTGGAGGTTTCGGCCACCATCACCGGTGGTTGGTCGGGGACCTTCGCTGGGAATGTCATCGTCACGAACAACACGGCTGAATCGCTCGGCACGGATTGGTCGGTGAGCTTTGTCTCCGATGCACCGTTGAAGAGCGTCAGCAACTTCGAATTCACCAACACCCTCCGTGACGATGGCCGCTACGCCATCACCCTGATGCCTAAGTCTTGGTCAGCACCTTTGGCCGCAGGCGCCGCACAAAGCTCCTACTACCAGGGCTCCGGTGACTTCGCTGATCCGAATCAGGTGTTCGATCTCGCTGCCACCAGCAGTGTGACCCCTGATGTAAATCCCTCTGGTGGCGAGCCTGCGGTCAGTGAGGACAGCCCACCCACAGAGGGCGGTGTGATCGCGGAAGACAGTCCACTGCCTGAAGGCGTCCCCGTCACACAAGGCGTCCCCGTTACAGAAGGCGGCACGGTCACCATCGATTACGAGCGCCCCAACGGCACAACAGACAAACGGGTGGTGACCTATTTCGAGGAGTGGGGCATCTACGGCCGTGACGTCAACTTGTCGGATGTCGATGGTCAGTCGATGACCCACATGAATTACAGCTTCTTTGATGTGAAGGCGGATGGGTCGATCACCTTGTTCGATCCCTACGCCGCCCTGCAGAAACGCTTCTCCCAGTCCGATCAGGTCAGTCGCACCTTCAGCACCAGTGAGTACGCCGCTATGGCACCGGAGCTGCTGGACATCTACGAAAACTCAGGGCGCTACACCACCAGCGAGAGCGGTGACTCGATCACGGTGACCTCGGTTCCCGTGGGTTGGAACGGTGTTGGAGATAACGATGCCGGTAACTTCGAGCAATTGCGTCGCTTCAAGGAACTCAATCCGGAGGTCAACCTTGGTTTCGCTCTTGGCGGTTGGACCCTGTCCGATGAATTCAGCACCGCCTACGCCACCCAGGAAGGACGCGACAAATTTGTTAGCGAAACGGTGCGCATTTTCGAAACCTACGACTTCTTCAACGTGGTCGATTTTGACTGGGAATACCCAGGTGGCGGTGGCAAGGCTGGCAATGCGGTGTCCGCCAGCGATGGTGAAAACTTCGCGTTGGTGCTGCGCGACCTGCGCTCCGCTCTCGATGATCTTTCCGCCGAAACCGGGCGCGACTTTGAGGTGTCGATTGCCACGGCCGGTGGTCAAGAGAAGCTGGCCAACCTCAACCTCGAAGGCATTGACCCCTACGTCGATTTCTACAACGTGATGACCTATGACTTCCACGGTGGCTGGGAGAACGTCACGGGCCATCAGGCTGCGATGACCGGTGATGCCAACAACTACGACATCACGGGTGCTGTGGATGTTTTTGAGAGTGCTGGTGTGGATCTGAGCAAGGTGGTCTTAGGCGCTCCGGCTTACACCCGTGCCTGGGGCAATGTGTCGGATGGAGGAACCTTCGGTTATCAGCAACCTGGTTCGGGTCGTGATGCCGCCGGCTCATTCGAGGCCGGTGTTTACGACTACAAGGATCTGCTCGACGATGTTGTGACGGGCTCTCGAATTCTCTACTGGGATGACGACAACAAGGCCGCATTCCTCTACGACGGGGACGAATGGAGTTCGATGGAAACCACCGCCACCATTGCCGGTAAAGCGGCCTATGTGGACAAAAAGGGACTTGGCGGAATGATGTTCTGGGCCCTCAGCAACGACGCGGAAGGCGACGCCAGCCTGGTGGGAGCCGCTGATGACCTGCTGCGCCAAGGGGCCAGCTATGCCGAGGTGATTGGGCGGGCTCCAGAGTTTGACTTCATCGTCGGTGGTGATGGCCAATTCGGTCTCGACGATTTCCATCTCTTTGCCTGACCAAGCCCCCTAGCGTGAGCGGAGTTGCTCCGCTCATGCCTGTGGGGTTCGATCGGTCACTGATGATCAGATGTGTGTGGTTGCAGGGGCTTGTTGCTGCTCTGCTGTTGATCCTGTTTCAACCGATGCAGGCGCTTGCAGCCCCTGCTGGTTTGCCGGGGCATCACAGCTTCGTTGCCGATGCGGTGCGAGATGTGGCTCCAGCCGTCGTCCGAATCGACACCGAGCGCGTGGTGGAGCGCCAGCCCTTTGACCCCAACTTGATCGATCCGCTGCTGCGAGATCTTCTCGGTGAGCCCGGCTTTGGTTATGGCCCTGAACGCCAACGCGGGCAGGGATCGGGAGTGGTGATCGACAACCAAGGTCTGGTTCTCACCAATGCCCACGTGGTGGAGCAGGTGGAGCAGGTGAACGTCACCCTTGCCAGCGGCGAACAACGCGATGGCGACGTGATCGGCCGTGATCCGATCACCGATCTGGCTTTGGTGCGACTGACAGGCAGCGCCTTGCCGCCTGCCGCACGGCTGGGTGATTCCGAAGCCCTCGAGGTTGGCGACTGGGCCATTGCCCTCGGCACCCCTTACGGCCTGGAGCGAACGGTCACGCTCGGGATCGTCAGCAGTCTGCACCGCAACATCAGCACACTCGGTTTCTCTGACAAGCGTCTCGACCTGATTCAGACCGATGCGGCCATCAACCCCGGCAATTCTGGTGGACCGCTGGTGAATGCTGATGGTCGAGTCATCGGCATCAATACATTGGTGCGCTCTGGTCCTGGGGCAGGCCTGGGGTTCGCCATCCCCATCAACCTGGCTCGCCGGGTGACCGATGAGCTGCAAGCTGCCGGTGAAGTGGTGCACCCCTATCTCGGCGTTCAGCTGATCGCCCTCACCGCCCGCATCGCGCGGGAGCACAACGAGGATCCCAATGCCCTTGTTGCTTTACCGGAACGGGCTGGTGCTCTGGTGCAGTCTGTGCTTCCGGACAGTCCAGCTCAGAGAGCGGGACTGCGCAGGGGTGATCTCGTGATCCAGGCCGGCGAGGTGCCCATCGACGACCCGCAGGATCTGTTGCAGCAGGTGGACCGGGCGGAGATCAACCAGCCCTTGTCGCTGTCGATCATCCGCGGAGAGCAGGATCTTCAGGTTTCCGTCAAACCGGAACCCTTGCCGGGATTGAGCTGAAACCCTTGCTACGGTCTCGCCGATCGCTCACAGACCATGTCGGATCTTCAAAACCAGATGAAGCAGGCCGTTGCTGATGCGGCTGTGCAGCAGTTCCGCGACGGCATGGTGGTTGGTTTGGGGTCAGGCTCCACGGCGGCGCTGATGATCAAGGGTTTGGGTGAACGCCTTGCTGCTGGTCAGCTGAGCGACATCGTTGGGGTGACCACGTCGTTCCAAGGCGAGGTTCTCGCTGCAGAGTTGGGAATTCCCCTGCGCAGTCTCAACGCCGTGGACCGGATTGATCTGGCGATCGATGGTGCCGATGAAGTGGACCCTGCGTTCCAATTGATCAAGGGAGGTGGCGCTTGCCACGTGCAAGAGAAGCTTGTTGCAGCCCGCGCAGACCGTTTCATCGTGGTGGTCGATTCCACCAAGCTTGTGGAGCGCCTGAACCTCGGGTTTTTGCTTCCTGTTGAGGTTCTGCCTGGAGCCTGGGTTCAGATCAGCCAGCAACTGAAAGCGATGGGCGGTGACGCCGAACTGCGCATGGCCACGCGCAAGGCGGGTCCGGTGGTGACCGATCAGGGCAATCTGGTTCTGGATGTGCGATTTGAAGGCGGTATCGCTGACCCCGCGTCGCTCGAGAAAGAGATCAACAACATTCCCGGAGTGCTTGAAAACGGCCTTTTCGTCAATCTGGCCGACGAGGTGCTGGTCGGCCAGATCGATGGTGGTGTTGCCAGCGCGCGCAGCCTCGAGAAGGCCGGTTGAGTTCAGCGAAGGCGAACCTTCACCGAGTTGGCATGGCTGTGCAGTCCTTCACTGCCAGCCAGTTCCACAACGGCGCCACCGGTGGCGTCGAGGGCCTCGCGGCTGAATTCAATCAATGATGTATGCCGCATGAAGGTTTCAACGCTGAGGGCCCCGCTGTAACGGGCTGCGCCGCAGGTGGGCAGGGTGTGATTGGGGCCGGCGAGGTAATCCCCCACCGCTTCCGGGCTCCAGGGCCCGATGAAAATGGCCCCGGCTTGCTGGATGCGGTCCGCCAGCATGCGCGGGCGCTCGACGAGAAGCTCGAGATGTTCGGGGGCAAACCGGTCACTCAGCGCTGCACAGGTTTCGAGGTTGTCGCAGACCACCACAAGCCCCCATTCCTGCAGGGATTGCCGGCAGATGGCTTCCCGCGGGTGCTTCTGCAATTGCTGCTCCAATTCAGCAGGCAGCGCTTCGGCCAGGGAGGGAGCGGTCGTGAGCAGGATCGCAGCCGCCAAAGGATCATGTTCAGCCTGGGCCAACAGATCGGCGGCGACCTGGGTCACGTTGGCTGAGGCATCGGCAATGACCAACACTTCGCTGGGGCCTGCCAGTGAATCAATCCCCACCTGCCCGTAGACGGCCTTCTTGGCCAGGGTCACGTAGATATTTCCCGGGCCGCTGATCACGTCAACGCGAGGGATTGTTTGGGTGCCATAGGCCAGTGCCGCAATCGCTTGAGCCCCGCCGATCCGGTACACCTCGCGCACGCCGGCCAAGTGGGCTGCGGCGAGAACGGTGCGGTTCACGGTTCCGTCGGATCCGCCGGGAGTCACCATCACCAGTCGTTCCACGCCTGCAGCCCGAGCTGGCACAGCGTTCATCAGCACCGTGCTCGGGTAAGAAGCCCGTCCTCCAGGCACGTAGAGGCCGGCGGCCTGAACCGGACGCCAGCGTCGCCCAAGACGCTCACCATGAACCCCTTTGACATCGAGATCCAGAGGCTTTTGGCGCTGGTGGAAGTCCTGGATCCGCCGGTGGGCCAGCTCCAGTGCATCCCTGAGGTTGGCAGGGGTGGCGTCCCAGGCATCCTGTAGGTCAGTGCAGGGCACCTGAAGCGGGTCGGGGACAAATCCGTCGAACTGCTGGGTGAGCGCCATCAAGGCCTGATCCCCGTCCTTTCGCACCTGGTCGAGGATGGAGTCGACGCTGTTCGCGGCCTTTCGCTGGGATTGCCCTGCTGTGCGGGTCGCGATCTGATCCAGTCGCTGTTCCGCAGCGTCAACCGCGTCGATGCGGTGGATCACAGACGCCTCGCTGCTTGGAGGGGGGCTCGATGGGGCGTTCAACGTCTGATCATGCATTTCCACAAGTTAGGCCCGACCGTGACAGGGACGTTGGGAACGCTGAGCTATGGTTATGGATTGTCGATCAGATCAAAGGCTCTGTGGCCAATAACAAGTCCTCAAAGAAGCGCGTCGAGATCGCTGAGCGCAACCGCCTTCAGAACAAGGCGTACAAGTCGTCGATGCGCACGCTGATGAAGCGCTGCTTCAGTGCCTGTGAGGCTTACAACGCCACCCCTGGCGATGAGGCCAAGACCAGCGTGCAAGCCAGCATGAATGCTGCATTCAGCAAAATCGACAAGGCGGTGAAGCGCGGTGTGCTCCACCGCAATGCAGGTGCCCATCAGAAGGCTCGTTTGAGTGTGGCGGTGAAGAAGGCGATCGATCCAGCACCCGCAAGCGCAAGCTGAACTCCAGTTTCAGTTCGGCTTTCGGCAAGATGGGTTCTGAAGGCGCGTTTCAGAACCCGATATGGCAGTCCCCGCTTTAATCGACAGCCACTGTCACATCGTTTTTCGAAATTTCGATGACGACCTTGACGCTGTAGCGGAACGTTGGCGTGACGCAGGCGTTACGTCGCTGTTGCATGCTTGCGTAGAACCGTCGGAGATTCCCGCCATCCGCGCCCTCGCGGATCGATTCCCCGAGATGCGTTATTCAGTGGGAGTTCACCCCCTGGATACGGAGCACTGGTCTGAGGACACTCAAAATGTGTTGCGAGAGGCCGCTGGCGCTGATGAGCGGGTGGTGGCCATCGGCGAACTGGGTCTTGATCTCTTTCGTGACAAGAACCTTGCTGAGCAGTTAGCCATTCTTCGCCCCCAACTCGATCTGGCGGTGGAGCTCAACTTGCCTGTGATCGTGCACTGCCGCGATGCCGCCGAACCCATGCTGGAGGAATTGCGTGCTCGTAAGGCCCGGGGCTGCTGTCCTTCTGGCGTGATGCACTGCTGGGGCGGCACGCCGGAGGAGATGCATCAGTTCCTCGATCTCGGCTTCTACATCAGTTTCAGCGGCACGGTCACCTTCCCGAAGGCCTTGCCCACCCACGACTGCGCCAGGCAAGTGCCTCAAGATCGCTTTCTGGTGGAAACGGATTGCCCCTTCCTGGCGCCGGTCCCGCGTCGGGGGAAGCGCAACGAGCCCGCCTTCGTTGCGGCGGTGGCCTCCCGGGTCGCCGAGCTCAGAGAGCAATCCCTCGAAGACGTGGCCATGAGCAGCACGACCAACGCAAGGGCGCTTTTCAAGCTTCCCTGACCATCAAAAGCGACCTTGGGGCGGAAGTGTAAGATGTTTTATTGGCCTGGCCGGATGCAGTTCTCTGTTCTCTGGCTTCCGAAGCGTCCATTACCGATCGGTGCATTGACGACGTCAGCTGTTCTGACCCGAGTGTTCTGAAACCAGTGTTGCGGTTGTTGTTCCCCCTCGGGGAGCGACTTTGCTGTCTGGTTGCACGCTCCCTCGGTCCGTTCAGTTCTTCCCCTCAGGCCCTTACGTCCACCTTCTGATACTGCAGGTCTCCGCATGAGCAGCAGCGCGATTCAGGTCGCCAAGACCGCCACCTATCTCCCTGATCTGGTGGAGGTGCAGCGGGCCAGTTTCAAGTGGTTCCTGGAGAAGGGCCTGATCGAAGAACTGGAGAGTTTCTCTCCGATCACCGACTACACCGGGAAGCTCGAGCTTCATTTCGTCGGCAGCGAGTACCGGCTCAAGCGTCCCCGTCACGATGTCGAAGAGGCCAAGCGCCGCGATGCCACCTTCGCCTCTCAGATGTATGTGACTTGCCGGCTGGTCAACAAGGAGACCGGTGAGATCAAGGAGCAGGAGGTGTTCATCGGTGAGCTCCCGCTGATGACCGAGCGTGGCACGTTCATCATCAATGGCGCTGAGCGCGTGATCGTGAATCAGATCGTGCGTAGCCCTGGTGTTTATTTCAAAGACGAGCAGGATAAAAACGGGCGCCGTACTTATAACGCGAGCGTGATTCCGAACCGAGGCGCTTGGCTGAAGTTTGAAACAGATAAGAACGATCTGTTGCATGTTCGTGTTGATAAGACTCGGAAGATCAATGCCCACGTGCTGATGCGCGCCATGGGCTTGTCTGATAACGATGTGATCGACAAGCTCCGTCATCCGGAGTACTACAAGAAGTCGATTGAAGCGGCCAACGACGAAGGCATCAGTTCTGAAGACCAAGCCCTCCTGGAGCTTTACAAGAAGCTGCGTCCGGGCGAGCCTCCCTCGGTGAGTGGCGGTCAGCAGCTTCTCCAGACCCGTTTCTTCGATCCCAAGCGCTACGACCTCGGCCGGGTTGGCCGGTACAAGATCAACAAAAAGCTTCGCCTCACGATTCCGGATTCGGTTCGCACGCTGACCCATGAGGATGTTCTCTCCACCCTCGACTATCTGATCAATCTCGAGCTCGATGTGGGCGGTGCCAGCCTCGATGACATCGATCATCTCGGCAACCGTCGCGTGCGCTCCGTTGGCGAACTCCTGCAGAACCAGGTGCGCGTGGGTCTCAATCGGCTCGAGCGCATCATCAAAGAGCGGATGACCGTCGGTGAGACCGATTCCCTCACCCCTGCGCAGCTGGTGAATCCCAAGCCGCTGGTTGCGGCGATCAAGGAATTCTTCGGCTCGAGTCAGTTGAGCCAGTTCATGGATCAAACGAACCCGCTGGCTGAGCTCACGCACAAGCGCCGCATCTCCGCCCTCGGCCCTGGAGGTCTCACCCGGGAAAGAGCTGGCTTCGCCGTGCGCGACATCCACCCTTCTCACTACGGCCGCCTTTGCCCGATCGAAACGCCTGAAGGTCCGAATGCTGGTCTGATCAACTCCCTGGCCACCCATGCCCGGGTGAATGAGTACGGCTTCATCGAAACACCGTTCTGGAAGGTTGAGAACGGTCGCGTTTTGAAGCAGGGTGATCCCATCTATCTCTCCGCTGATCTGGAGGATGAGTGCCGTGTGGCCCCTGGTGATGTCGCCACCGACAGCGATGGGGCGATCCTGGCTGACCTCATCCCTGTTCGCTACCGCCAGGATTTCGAGAAGGTGCCGCCTGAGCAGGTGGATTATGTGCAGCTTTCACCCGTGCAGGTGATTTCCGTTGCTACCTCGCTGATTCCGTTCCTGGAGCACGACGACGCCAACCGTGCCCTGATGGGATCAAACATGCAGCGTCAGGCGGTCCCCCTGCTGCGTCCCGAACGCCCTCTGGTCGGCACGGGTCTGGAAACCCAGGTGGCCCGCGACTCCGGCATGGTCCCCATTTCCCGGGTCAACGGCACCGTGACCTTCGTGGACGCCACCGCGATCGTCGTCCGCGATGAAGAGGGTGTTGATCACTCCCACTACCTGCAGAAATACCAGCGTTCAAATCAGGACACCTGCCTGAACCAGCGCCCGATCGTGCGTCAGGGCGATCCGGTGATTGTTGGTCAGGTTCTGGCTGATGGCTCGGCTTGCGAAGGCGGTGAGATTGCCCTTGGTCAGAATGTGCTGATCGCTTACATGCCTTGGGAGGGATACAACTACGAGGACGCAATCCTCGTGAGTGAGCGTCTGGTCAATGATGATTTGTACACCTCGGTGCACATCGAGAAGTACGAGATTGAGGCCCGACAGACCAAGCTTGGACCGGAAGAGATCACCAGGGAAATTCCCAATGTTGCGGAAGAAAGCCTGGGCAATCTCGATGAGATGGGCATCATCCGCATCGGCGCCTTTGTTGAAAGTGGCGACATCCTGGTTGGCAAGGTCACGCCCAAGGGTGAGTCCGACCAGCCACCTGAGGAAAAGCTGCTCCGAGCGATCTTTGGAGAGAAAGCGCGTGACGTTCGCGATAACTCCTTGCGCGTTCCCAGCACTGAGCGCGGCAGGGTCGTGGATGTGCGCATCTACACCCGTGAGCAAGGTGATGAACTGCCCCCCGGCGCCAACATGGTGGTGAGGGTGTATGTGGCGCAACGCCGCAAGATCCAGGTCGGCGACAAGATGGCCGGCCGTCATGGCAACAAGGGAATCATCAGCCGCATTCTTCCCCGGGAGGACATGCCCTATCTGCCCGATGGCACCCCGGTTGACATCGTGCTGAACCCCCTGGGCGTGCCGAGCCGGATGAACGTGGGTCAGGTCTTCGAGCTGCTGATGGGCTGGGCCGCCGCCAATCTTGATTGCCGCGTGAAGGTGGTGCCGTTTGACGAGATGTATGGGGCTGAAAAGTCGCAGCAGACGGTGGAGACCTTCCTCAAGGAGGCTGCCAAGCAACCCGGTAAGGAATGGATTTACAACCCGGATGATCCCGGCAAGCTTCAACTGATCGATGGCCGCAGCGGCGAGCCCTTCGATCAGCCCGTGGCCGTGGGTTATTCCCACTTCCTCAAGCTGGTCCACCTGGTCGACGACAAGATCCACGCCCGTTCCACCGGTCCTTACTCCTTGGTGACGCAGCAACCCCTGGGCGGTAAGGCTCAGCAGGGTGGCCAGCGTCTCGGAGAGATGGAGGTGTGGGCGCTTGAGGCCTATGGCGCGGCCTACACCCTGCAGGAACTGCTCACGGTCAAGTCCGACGACATGCAGGGACGGAATGAGGCTCTGAACGCCATCGTGAAGGGCAAGCCGATCCCCAGGCCCGGCACACCGGAATCCTTCAAGGTGTTGATGCGCGAACTCCAGTCCCTGGGTCTGGACATCGCTGTGTTCACTGATGAAGGCAAGGAGGTGGATCTCATGCAAGACGTGAATCCGCGTCGCAGCACCCCAAGTCGTCCGACCTATGAATCCCTCGGCGTCGCGGATTACGACGAGGACTGACGGACTGACGAACGATCTGACACAACGCTTCTTCTCCTTTAACCGTCAATGACCAACAGCAATCTCCGCACCGAAAACCACTTCGACTACGTCAAGATCACCCTTGCATCACCTGACCGGGTGATGGAGTGGGGGCAACGCACCCTTCCCAACGGCCAGGTGGTGGGTGAGGTCACCAAGCCCGAAACGATCAATTACCGCACCCTGAAGCCGGAGATGGACGGCTTGTTCTGCGAAAAAATCTTCGGGCCATCCAAAGATTGGGAGTGTCACTGCGGCAAATACAAACGTGTTCGCCACCGCGGCATCGTTTGTGAACGTTGTGGTGTGGAGGTGACCGAGAGCCGCGTGCGTCGTCACCGCATGGGCTTCATCAAGCTCGCGGCCCCCGTGTCCCACGTCTGGTACCTCAAGGGCATCCCCAGCTATGTGGCCATCCTGCTGGATATGCCCCTGCGGGACGTTGAGCAGATCGTTTATTTCAACTGCTATGTGGTGCTGGATCCCGGTGACCACAAGGACCTGAAATACAAGCAGCTTCTCACCGAAGATGAGTGGCTGGAAATCGAAGATGAGATCTACGCCGAAGATTCAGAGATTGAAAATGAGCCCGTTGTGGGCATCGGCGCCGAGGCTCTCAAGCAGTTGCTTGAAGATCTCACCCTCGACGAGGTGGCCGAGCAGCTGCGCGAGGAGATCGCCGGCAGCAAGGGACAGAAGCGGGCGAAGTTGATCAAGCGTCTGCGCGTGATCGACAACTTCATCGCCACCAACGCCCGTCCGGAGTGGATGGTGTTGGACGTGATTCCGGTGATTCCACCCGATCTGCGCCCGATGGTGCAGCTCGACGGTGGTCGTTTCGCAACCTCCGATCTGAATGATCTTTATCGCAGGGTCATCAACCGCAACAACCGTCTGGCCAGGCTCCAGGAAATCCTGGCTCCAGAAATCATCGTCCGCAACGAGAAGCGGATGCTGCAGGAGGCTGTTGACGCTCTGATCGACAACGGTCGCCGTGGTCGCACGGTGGTTGGTGCCAACAATCGCCCTCTGAAGTCCCTCAGCGACATCATCGAAGGCAAGCAAGGTCGTTTCCGGCAGAACCTGCTCGGCAAGCGTGTCGATTACTCCGGCCGATCCGTGATTGTGGTCGGTCCCAAGTTGAAGATGCACCAGTGCGGTCTTCCCAAGGAGATGGCGATCGAGCTCTTCCAGCCGTTCGTGATCCATCGTTTGATCCGTCAGAACATCGTCAACAACATCAAGGCAGCCAAGAAGCTCATTCAGCGTGCTGACGATGAAGTGATGCAGGTGCTGCAGGAAGTGATCGACGGGCACCCGATCATGCTCAACCGCGCGCCCACGCTCCACCGGCTCGGTATCCAGGCCTTCGAACCCAAGCTGGTCGACGGTCGCGCCATTCAGCTTCATCCCCTGGTCTGCCCAGCTTTCAACGCTGACTTCGACGGCGACCAGATGGCTGTGCACGTGCCCCTGGCCATCGAAGCCCAGACCGAGGCACGCATGTTGATGCTGGCCAGCAACAACATCCTCTCTCCTGCGACCGGCGAACCGATCATCACGCCTTCTCAGGACATGGTTCTGGGCGCCTACTACCTCACCGCCCTGCAGCCCGACGTTCAACCGGTTGATTTTGGCGATCGTTCCCGCACCTTCTCAGATCTTGAGGATGTGATTCACGCGTTCGAGGACAAGCGCCTCGGTCTGCACGACTGGGTGTGGGTGCGCTTCAACGGTGAGGTTGAAGACGACGATGAGCGTGAAGAACCCGTGAGCAGTGAAACGCTCTCCGATGGCACCCGGTTTGAGCAGTGGACGTACCGCAGAGACCGCTTTGATGACGATGGCGCGCTGATCAGCCGTTACATCCTCACCACCGTGGGCCGCGTGGTGATGAATCACACGATCATCGACGCGGTGGCAGCCACCTGACGCTCAACTTCGATTCGCTCGTCTTCTCATTCCTCTCCACTCCGCGCTGTCATGACTTCCACTCCTTCCAAGTCCCGCAAGTCTTCCAAGGGATCCAAGGCTGCTAAGGCTGCTGCCTCCGCTCCCGAGACCCGTCCACTGGCCAAAACGCCCCCTCCCTTCCGCAACCGTGTTGTGGACAAGAAGGGGCTGAAGCAGCTGGTGGCTTGGGCTTACAAGCATCACGGCACCGCGGCCACCTCGGCCATGGCCGACCAGCTCAAGGATCTCGGATTTCGTTATGCCACCCAGGCGGCGGTCTCCATCTCCGTGAACGACCTCAAGGTTCCGGAAGCGAAGCAGAACCTCCTGGGACAGGCTGAAGAGCTGATCACTGCCACGGAGGAGTCCTATCGCCTCGGTGTGATTACGGAGGTTGAGCGTCACACCAAGGTGATCGACACCTGGACAGAGACCAATGAGCGTCTGGTTGATGCGGTCAAGAAGAACTTCAACCAGAACGATCCGCTCAATTCCGTGTGGATGATGGCCAACTCCGGCGCCAGGGGAAACATGTCCCAGGTGCGCCAGTTGGTGGGCATGCGCGGCCTGATGGCCAACCCTCAGGGGGAGATCATCGACTTGCCGATCCGTACCAATTTCCGTGAGGGACTCACCGTTACGGAGTACGTGATCTCCTCGTACGGCGCTCGCAAGGGCCTGGTTGATACAGCTCTGCGCACCGCCGACTCCGGCTACCTCACCCGCCGACTCGTGGATGTGGCTCAGGACGTGATCGTCCGTGAGGACGACTGCGGCACCAGCCGCTGCATCCTGGTGAAGGCGGAAGACGGCAAGTACGGCAACCGACTGGTGGGACGTCTCACCGCCGATCAGGTGGTGGGTGCTGATGGAGAGGTGTTGGCTGAGCGCAATACCGAAATCGATCCACCCCTGTCGAAACGCTTCGAGAAAGCCGCTGTTCAAGCGGTGAGCGTGCGTTCACCGCTCACCTGCGAGGCCAATCGTTCCGTTTGCCGCAAGTGCTACGGGTGGGCGCTGGCTCACAACGAGCTGGTGGACCTCGGAGAGGCCGTCGGCATCATTGCTGCTCAGTCCATTGGTGAGCCGGGAACCCAGCTCACCATGCGGACGTTCCACACCGGGGGTGTGTCCACCGCCGAGACCGGCGTGGTGCGCTCAAAGCTGGAAGGAACGGTGGAATTCGGTGCCAAGGCGCGTGTGCGCCCGTACCGCACCCCCCATGGCGTTAACGCTCAGCAGGCAGAGGTTGATTTCAATCTCACGATCCAGCCATCCGGTAAGGGCAAACCCCAGAAGATTGAGATCACCAACGGCTCTCTGCTCTTTGTGGACAACGGTCAGGCCATCGACGCCGATGTCACCGTTGCCCAGATCGCAGCCGGCGCGGTGAAGAAAAGTGTGGAGAAGGCCACCAAGGACGTGATCTGTGACCTGGCCGGTCAGGTCAGCTATGACCCCTCGATCCAGCCCCGGGAGGTCACCGACCGTCAGGGCAACATCACCCACAAGGCTCAGCGACTGGGCCGGATGTGGGTCCTGGCCGGAGATGTGTACAACCTGCCGCCCAATGCGCGTCCGGTGGTGACTGCCGGTGCAACCGTGACGGAGGGCCAGGTGCTCGCCGAGGCGAGCCAGGCCAGCGAGTACGGCGGTGCGATTCGTCTGCGGGAAGCTCTCGGCGATTCCCGTGAGGTGCAGATTGTCACAACCGCCATGACCCTCAGGGATTTCAAACTGCAGGGTGAGTCAACCCATGCTGGAGAGATCTGGAATCTGGAGGCCAAGGACGGCACCCGTTATCGCCTCAACACCATCCCGGGCAGCAAGATCGGCAGTGGCGAAGTGGTTGCGGAACTCAACGACGACCGCTTCCGCACCCAGACCGGTGGACTGGTGCGATTCGCTCCTGGACTGGCGATCAAGAAAGCCCGTTCTGCCAAGAACGGTTACGAGGTGAACAAGGGTGGAACCTTGCTCTGGATTCCCCAGGAGACCCATGAGATCAACAAGGACATCTCTCTGTTGATGATCACGGACGGCCAGTGGATTGAGGCCGGCACCGAGGTGGTCAAGGACATCTTCAGTCAGACCGCTGGCATCGTCACCGTCACCCAGAAGAACGACATCCTTCGCGAGATCATCGTTCGTAGCGGCAGCTTCCATCTCTGCACCGAAAAGAAAGCGCTGGAGCGCTTCCAGGGTGATGGCGTGATGGTCAATCCCGGCGAGCCAATCGCCAAGGGCATCAGTACCGAAACCATGGTGTATGTCCAGACGGTGGAAACACCGGAAGGCAGCGGTCTGCTCCTCCGCCCCGTTGAGGAGTACACGATTCCCAATGAGGCTCAGCTGCCTGATCTGGGTCATGTCAAACAGCCCAATGGACCGCACCTTGGCCTCAAGGCCAGCCAGCGTCTCGCCTTCAAGGACAACGAACTGGTTAAGTCTGTGGAGGGTGTTGAGCTGCTGCGGACGCAGTTGATGCTGGAGACCTTTGACACCACTCCTCAGATGACTGTGGATGTGGAAGCGGTCCCCGACAAGCGGGCCAAGACGATCGAACGTCTTCAGCTGGTGATCCTCGAGAGCATTCTTGTTCGCCGTGACACCATTTCCGACTCCAGTCACGGATCCACCCACACCGAGCTTCAGGTGGAGGATGGTCAGTCGATCAAGGCTGGTGAGGTGATTGCCACCACCCAGATCCTTTGCAAGCAGGAGGGTGTCGCCCAGATGCCTGAGGCCACAGCCGACGAGCCTGTGCGCCGATTGATCGTGGAGCGTCCGGAAGACACCCTCACCATCTCCACCAACTCCCAGCCCGTCGTAACGGTCGGTCAGCGGATCGTGGACGGAGAAGAACTCGCCGCTGGTCAACCCTCCGACTGCTGTGGTGAGGTTGAGAAGGTTGACAGCACGAGCGTCACCCTGCGCCTCGGCCGGCCTTACATGGTCTCGCCGGATTCCTTGCTGCACGTCCGTGACGGTGATCTGGTGCAGCGCGGTGATGGCCTCGCTCTCCTGGTGTTCGAACGCCAGAAGACAGGTGACATCGTTCAGGGTCTGCCCAGGATCGAGGAACTGCTGGAAGCTCGCCGTCCGCGCGAATCAGCGATTCTCTGCAAAAAGCCAGGAACCGTTGAGATCAAGCAAGGTGAAGACGATGAGAACACCACGGTGACGGTGATCGAGGCCGACGACGCTGTCTCCGAGTACCCCATTCTCCTGGGGCGCAACGTGATGGTGAGTGACAGTCAGCAGGTCACGGCCGGTGAGTTGCTGACGGACGGACCCATCAATCCCCACGAGCTGCTGGAGTGTTTCTTCGAGGATCTGCGCAGCCGCAAGCCCTTGATGGACGCGGCGCAGGAAGCCATCGCCAAGCTCCAGCACCGTCTGGTGACCGAGGTTCAGAACGTCTACAAGTCCCAGGGCGTGTCCATCGACGACAAACACATCGAGGTGATTGTGCGTCAGATGACCAGCAAGGTGCGTGTTGAGGATGCGGGGGATACCACCCTGCTGCCCGGTGAGTTGATCGAGCTCCGTCAGGTGGAAGACACCAATCAGGCCATGTCGATCACTGGAGGAGCTCCTGCCGAGTTCACTCCCGTTCTGCTGGGTATCACCAAGGCGTCCCTGAACACCGACAGCTTCATCTCTGCAGCGTCCTTCCAGGAAACCACCCGTGTGCTCACCGAAGCGGCCATCGAAGGCAAGAGCGATTGGCTGCGCGGCCTTAAGGAAAACGTGATCATCGGTCGCCTGATTCCCGCTGGTACCGGGTTCAGCGGCTTTGAGGAGGAGCTCAAGGCTGAAGCCGGTCCGCACCCCGACATCCTTGCCGAGGATCCGGCTGGCTACCGCCGCATGCAAAACCTTCGCCCTGACTACACCGTGGACATGCCTGCTGCACCAGCGGGTGATGCTACGGCGGTCTTAGACGATCCCAGCGATGCCGACATGGAGGCCACCCGCAGTCGCCACGGCATTGAAGCTGGCAGCAACTTCGCAGCTTTTGCCCGTCCTGATGCCGACAATGAGCTGAAGGAGGAGCAAGTGGTGGATGCTGAAGCCGTGGAGGGTCTGCAGGAAGAGGGGCTTCTCAGTGATGAATGATGCGTGCGCCATGAATCGCGATCGTCTTCCCAATCTCCCCAAACTGTCCCTCCAGGTCAGCCCTGCTCATGATTGAACCCACCACGATCCCCGTCCGTCGTCTTCCCCGGTATGGGTTTCACACCCATACCGAACGGCTGAATGGCCGTGCTGCCATGCTCGGGTTCATCGCACTCCTGGCGGTGGAGATCAAGCTCGGCCACGGACTGCTGATCTGGTGATCAGCACTGCGCAGTCCAAAACACTGCTTGGGCTCGGTGCATCCGAGCTTGAACGTTGGGCTGTCTCGCAGGGACAATCCGCCTTCCGGGGCCGACAGCTTCATGATTGGCTTTACGCCAAGGGAGCCTGCGATCTGCAGGACATCACGGTGCTCCCGAAAGCGTGGAGAGCATCCCTTCAAGACAAAGGGGTGATCATCGGACGCTTGAAGGAGCAGGACCGCAAGGTGGCCGGTGATGCCACCACCAAACTTCTCCTGGGAACCGACGACGGCGAAACGCTGGAGACCGTTGGCATCCCCACGGATCAGCGCCTCACTGTCTGTGTGTCAAGCCAGGTGGGATGCCCCATGGCTTGCCGTTTCTGCGCTACCGGCAAAGGGGGGCTGCAACGCTCGCTGTACACCCACGAGATCGTTGCCCAGGTGCTGAGCGTGCGTGAGGTGATGGAGCGCCGACCATCCCATGTGGTGTTCATGGGCATGGGGGAACCGCTGTTGAACATCGAGGCGGTGCTGGATGCCATTCGTTGTCTCAACGATGATCTCGGAATCGGTCAGCGCCGGATCACGGTGAGCACGGTGGGAGTGCCACGCACGTTGCCAAGGCTGGCGGAACTGGCCATGGAGCGGCTCGGTCGCGCTCAGTTCACCCTGGCGGTGAGTTTGCATGCTCCGAATCAGAGCCTCAGGGAAGAGCTGATCCCCACGGCGCATGCCTACCCCTACGACGCGCTGTTGGATGATTGCCGGCACTACCTGGCCATCACCGGCAGGCGGGTGAGCTTCGAATACATCCTGTTGGGTGGCCTCAATGACCACCCAGCCCATGCCGAGGAACTGGCGGATCGGGTGGGTGGTTTCCAGAGTCACGTGAATCTGATCGCCTACAACCCAATCGAGGAAGAGGAATTTCAGCGTCCCACGCGGGATCGCATCGAGGGATTTCGGCGCGTGCTGGAAAGCCGTGGGGTGGCCGTGAGCCTGCGTGCCAGCCGCGGGCTTGATCAGGATGCAGCCTGCGGGCAGCTGAGGCGTTCCCGCCAGAAGTAAGGGAGACTCAGCGGATCACCGTTCGTCCCCATGGCGCGCATTGATTGGTTGATCCTGGTCGCCTATCTGGCCAGCACGCTGGTTCTGGGGCTCTGGCTGGCCAGGCGAAACCGCGACGAAGACGACTATTTCGTGGCCGGTCGCCGGCTCAGCGGCTGGTTGGCCGGTGCGTCCATGGCTGCGACCACCTTTTCCATCGATACCCCGCTCTACGTGGCAGGCATTGTTGGGACGCGGGGACTGGCAGCCAACTGGGAGTGGTGGGGATTCGGTCTCGCGCACGTGGCGATGGCGGTGGTCTTTGCGCCCCTTTGGCGCCGCAGTGGAGTTCTCACCGATGCGGCCTTCACCGAACTGCGCTACGGGGGTGCTGCTGCTGCCTGGTTGCGGGGAATCAAGGCCTTTCTGCTGGCACTCCCTGTGAATTGCATTGGGATCGGCTACGCGTTCCTGGCCATGCGCAAGGTGGTTGGTGCTCTGGGCATCGTCTCCGATCAGCCCGTTCCCGCGGCCGGTGGTGTGTCCGACACGCTTCTCCTTTTGATCATCGTGGCAGCCCTGGTGCTGGCTTACACCGTGGCCGGGGGGCTCTGGGCTGTGGTGATCACGGATTTCATTCAATTGATCCTGGCTTTGCTCGGTGCTGCGGCCGTTGCCTGGGCGGCGGTGCACGCTGCTGGAGGAATGGGGCCCCTCCTGGAGCAACTGGAGGCTTTGGGCCGGCCTGAATTGCTCTCCATCGTTCCCTGGCGCTGGGAGGACAACGGTTTCAACTGGATCGGCGGCGCTGGGATCAGCGTGTCCACCTTCTTGGCCTACTTGACCGTGCAATGGTGGAGTTTCCGCCGCAGTGACGGCGGTGGAGAGTTCATCCAACGCATGCTGGCCACCCGCAATGAGCAGGAGGCACGCCTCGCGGGCTGGGTGTTTCTGGTGGTGAACTACCTCGTGCGCAGCTGGCTCTGGGTGCTCGTTGCCCTGGCGGCGTTGGTGCTGCTTCCCGATCAGGCGGACTGGGAGCTCAGCTATCCGACTCTGGCTGTGCAGTTCCTTCCGCCTGTGGTGCTCGGCCTCGTTGTGGTGTCTCTGGTGGCCGCCTTCATGAGCACGGTGAGTACGTCGGTGAACTGGGGCGCCAGCTACCTGACCCACGACCTGTATCAACGCTTCCTGCGCCCGAACGCCTCCCAGCGGGAGCTCTTGCTGGTGGGTCAGCTGATGAGTGTGATCTTGCTCGTGTTGGGCGTGATCACGGCTTTAATCAGCGACAGCATCGGCACTGTTTTTCGGCTGGTGATCGCCATCGGCACCGGCCCTGGTGTGGTGCTGGTGCTGCGTTGGTTCTGGTGGCGGATCAATGCCGCCGCTGAACTCGCCGCCATGCTCTGCGGCTTCGTGGTGGGTTTACTGACATCGGTCGTTCCCCTTCTGCAGATCGCTGATTACGGCCAGCGCTTGATGGTCACGACTGGGTTGACGGCATTGGTCTGGCTGACGGTGATGCTGCTGACGCCACCGGAATCCCCTGACGTGCTCGAACGCTTCGTGCAAACGGTGCGCCCGCCTGGACCCGGCTGGGACCAGTGGCGTCGTCGCTGGGATGTTCAGGCCGCTGAAACGTTGTCGACACTGCTGGCCCGTTTTCTGTTCAGCTCCGGGATTCTGTTCGGGGCTCTCCTGGGTTCGGGAGCCTTTCTGCTGCACCAGCAGGTGATCGGTTGGATGGGGCTGGTTGTTGCTGCTATCAGTCTGCTGATGCTGCGCAGGACAGGGCGTGCCGTCACGCTGGTCTGAGCGTGGCTTCGGTGCTCTGGCAGTCAGAATGAGCCGAAATGTTCAACGTTGTGGCGTTCTTTCGATCCACCCTGCTGCCCATCCTGATCGTGGCCTTGTTCGCTCTGGCCCTGGTGGCCGTCAGTGCCCGCATCTGGCTTCCCGGGGACATGCTCGCTCCCGCACCCATGAGCTGAGATTACGATCGGCACATGGGTGACGCATTCAGCTCCAAAAAGAATGATGCGATGGCCGATCTGGCGATCGATCCGGATGTGCTCGCCAATGAGCTAGCCGCTGAGCTGGTCGGGGATCCCCTTGATGAGATTGCTCTGGATGACCCAGAGCATGATGCCCTTCTGGCCGCCAGAGCCTGTGATGAAGGACTGGAATGGCTGCAACAGGGCCATGACCAGTGGTTGCAGGGTCTGCGTGTGTTCTGTGAACACAGGGATCCCCGCGCCGTTCCCCTGCTGCTGCCGCTGTTGGAAGAGTTTTGTCCCGTCGTGCGCATGAGCGCGGTGTACGCCCTGGGACGGAATCCTTCAGCGCAGGCGGTTCAGCCCTTGCTCCAGCTGCTCAAGCTGGACAGCAACGCCTATGTGCGCAAGGCCACTGCCTGGAGTCTGGGTAACTACTCGGACGCTCCAGTGCTCAATCCGTTGATCCATGCGCTGCAAACCGATGTGGCATCGGTGCGCCTCTGGGCTTCTGTTTCCCTGGCTGAGGCCGGCAGCACCTCGCCTGCGAAGGCCGATTTGGCAGCGGGGCAGTTGCTTGTGAGCCTTCAGATCGACAGTGAGCCCGTTGTGCGCAGCAATTGCATCTGGGCCCTGTCCCGTTTGCATGACCATCTGGTGAAACCTCGGCAGGATCAGGTGGTTGAGGCGTTTGTCGGCGCACTGCTCCAGGATCGTGAGGCGACGGTTCGCGATGAGGCACGCACCGCACTTGAGCAGCTTGATGATCCCGAGCTTGTGGACCGGTTGAAGACCTTGGTCGATGAGGGACTGCTGCTCTGACTGGGATCGGTTACAGGGCTCTCCGCAGAAGGTCTCTCGCCTCTAGCATTTGTCCAACTTTGTGGTGGTGCATGCCTCAGCGCACAGTGCGATTCCGAATTCGTCCCGACGGTCGCGTCGAGGAAACGGTGGAAGGGATCGCTGGTGACGGCTGTTTGCAGCTCACGGATCGTCTGGAAGCGGCCCTCGGCACCGTTGAACGGCGCGAATCCACATCTGAGGCGTTTGCCACTACCCAAAACCTCCAACAGACCCAGTCCGTCGAGCCCTCCTGATGTCTCACTTCAGCACTGTCAAGACTGAACTTCGTCAGCTCGAGCCCCTCCGCGGCGCTCTTGAAGATCTCGGTTACGCCCCCGACTCAGGGATGCAGACCGTGCGTGGTTATCGCGGCCAGACCGTGGAGGCGGAACTGTCGGTTGCGATCGAGGGCAGTGCTGATTTTGGGTTCCGCTGGAACGCCACCAGCGGCGCTTACGAATTCGTGACCGATCTTGATCTGTGGCGTCAGCCGGTCCCGGTGGAGCGTTTCCTGTCCCAGCTCACACAGCGCTACGCACTGCGTGCTGTGCTCGAAGCCAGTCGTCAGGAGGGCTTTGATCTGGCTCAACAGATCACAACCCAGGACGGCTCGATCGAATTGGTTGTCACCCGCTGGGACGCCTGAGTCGGCTTGCTCCAGCGTGAAGGATCCTGCTGCAGCGGCCTATGCCGCGTCCTCCCTTGATCAGCCCGCTGTGTCGGGATGTGAGCCCGTGCTTGGCGGGGCACTCCGAGAGCGTGCAGTTTGGGTTGATGAGGCCGTGTGCATCGGCTGTCGCTACTGCGCCCACGTGGCCACCAATACCTTCGCAATCGAACCCAACCTGGGCCGCTCCCGTGCCATTCGTCAGGACGGTGACAGCAGTGAACGGATTCAGGAAGCAATCGAAACCTGTCCAGTGGACTGCATTCATTGGGTGCAATTCGATGAGTTACCCGCGCTGAGGCGGCAGCTCGACGCCCAGGAACTGCTCCCCCTCGGGTTGCCATCACCGGCAAGGCCGCGGCGGCAGTTGCCCCGTGCCACGTCTTCGGATTGAGGCGTGTGACCACTCTTCCCACACGCCGCTTTGGACGGACCGAGCTCTCGATGCCGGTTCTCTCCCTCGGAGGAATGCGCTTTCAGCAGAGCTGGAGTGATCTTGAAGCGAAGGCGATCACGGCCCAGTCCCAACAGTTGCTGCAGCGCACCCTCGAACGTGCTGTTGCGCTTGGTTTTCGTCACATCGAAACAGCACGGCATTACGGAAGTTCGGAGCGGCAGCTGGGCTGGGCCATGCCTGACTGTCCTGACCCAGGCCGCATTCTTCAAACCAAAGTTCCGCCTCAACAGGACCCTGCCCTGTTTGAGGCGGAGTTGGAGCTCAGCATGCAGCGGTTGGGTGTGCAGCGCGTGGACCTGCTCGCCATCCATGGCATCAACCGACGCGACCACCTCGTGCAGACGATCAGGCCAGGAGGCTGCCTGGAGGTGGTGCGGCGTTGGCAGCAATCAGGGCGCATCGGCCATGTCGGCTTTTCCACCCATGGGGACACCGATGTGATTGTTGAAGCGATTGAGACCGATGCGTTCGATTACGTGAACCTGCACTGGTACTTCATCCGTCAGGACAATGAGCCGGCGATTGCCGCTGCGCATCGCCACGACATGGGCGTGTTCATCATCAGCCCCACAGACAAAGGTGGCCATCTGCACACACCGGCGCAACGGCTGGTCGCGCTGACCGACCCTCTTCATCCCATCGTCTTCAACGATCTGTTCTGTCTGCGCGATGCGCGTGTTCACACCCTCAGCGTGGGTGCGGCCCGCCCTGAAGATCTCGACCTGCATCTGGAGGCTGTCAGTCGACTGGATCACGCTCAGGCTTTGGTGAGCCCCATCGAGGCCCGTTTGCATCAGGCCGAGTTGGAGGCCCTCGGGGCCGACTGGCTGAACAGTTGGCGGCAGGGGCTTCCCGATTGGCAAACCACCCCCGGGGACATCAATCTGCCCGTGCTGCTCTGGCTTCACAATCTTGTGGAGGCCTGGGGCCTGGATGGCTATGCCCGGGCCCGTTATGGCCTCTTGGGCAGGGCTGGACACTGGTTCCCCGGTGCCAATGCTGACGCCCTTGATCGCGACGTGAGTGAGGAAGAACTTGATGCGGCCCTGGGCGCGAGTCCGTGGCGGACCTCCATCCCCGCGCGACTGCGCGATCTGCGCGAGCGGGTGGGAGGTGACCGTCAGGAGCGGTTGTCGTCAGCCTGAATGCCCAAAGGCTGTTTGCTGGGAATGCCAACGGCACGCGGGTAGAGGTGCGGCGTCGGCTGTTCGGGCATCACCCGGATCACGGTGCGGGGGCCGCGCGCCGATGGCAGCTCACAGCGCTCAATCGCGACCGTTTTCGCTTTCAGCAAGGCAAGAGCAGGATCCAAATCCCGCTGGTCCTCCTGTTGCCAACGCCCTCGATAGAGCAGGGCCTGCCCGTTGGTGTGCAGGAGTGGAACCAGGTATTCGGCCACGACAGGAGCCGAGGCCACGGCCCGGGCCAACGCCAGATCAAATTGGCCTCTGCATCGGGGGTCCTGACCGGTTCGTTCCACCCGTTCCGTGCGGACACTGACCCGATCTGCCATTCCGAGTGAACGGGCCATGGCTGCCACCGCTGCCGTTTTGCGGCTCACAGAATCCACCAGGGTCAGTTCTGCCCCCGGGAGAGCAATGGCGACAGCGAGACCAGGGAATCCGCCGCCCGTGCCGACATCAATGCAACGACGAGGAGTGTCTGCCGTGTCCAGTTCGGGTTTGAGAGGCCAGAGACTATCCAGCACCTGGGTGACCCAGAAGTCTTCCCCCTCCACAAGTCGGGTGAGGTTCACCCGCGTGTTCCAGTCGCGCAGCAACTCCTGGAGAGTGATCAGTTGCTCGCGTTGCCCTGCGTCAGGCGTCCAGCCCAGCCTGGACCAGAGCTCCGGCCCTGGGGCAGCGAACGGCGTTGACTCAGGCATAACGGCCTTCCCCTCTCTCCTTTCTAGAGTGTCTGCGTGCCCGGGGACTCAGCCCACCGCATGCCACCCTCGGTTCAAGATCTCAGCCATTACGAGCGCCTTGGTGTTCCCAAGGGTGCCGATAGCGAAATGTTGCGGCAGGCCTTCCGCAGGCTCAGCAAGGCTGTGCATCCGGATACAACCCGTCTGCCGGCCCAGGATGCCGCCAGACAATTTCGCCTGCTCAGGGAGGCCTATGAGCAATTGGCTGATCCACGCCTGCGACGTCTCTACGACGCGGCCTTAGAGGAGCGGAAGGCCACGCCAGTGGCCGCCATGCAGGCCTCCTTGCCGGTGCCCAGTGCGATCGGCCAGCGTCGACCCCTGTCCGGTGGGGAATGGACGTCATTGCTTCTGCTCGCAGGGGCGTTGTTGCTTTGCCTGCTCTTGGGGGTCGGAGTGGCCTGGAATCGGGGTCTGGCGCTTCAGGTGCAACCGAGTTGGCTGGTGGAAGAGCAGACTCGAATCATTGACGGCAATCCTGGTGGTTTTGATGGCACCGCTTCCTCCGCCAGAAACTCCCCTGAACCAGCACTCATTGCGGGCTCTTGAGGAATGGCTGCAGAGTTTGGGCGCAGGGCGCAGTGACAGTGATCCCTGCGACTGGATCTGGGATCAGCCTGAATGGAGCGCTCGCTTGCGTTTGGCCCAGGAGGACCTGGGCGTGACCTGGACGTCCTGCCAGCCCCTGAAATCCTGCTCATTCCCCTATGGACTGTCCCGGGAGGATGTGGAAGCAGCCCTCAGGCTTGGTCCCTGAGCGCGTCCAATCCGGTTTCGATGGCGTCGTAGCACTGATCCAGCTGAGCATCGCTGATGCACAGCGGAGGAAGGAGATACACCACATCTCCTAAAGGGCGAATCAGCACTCCGTGCTCGCGCACCAGGCTGCGCAGGATTTTGCCTGCGGGATTGAGGTACCCCTCGGCGCTGTCTGTGACCAGGTCGAACGCTGCGATCGTGCCGCACAACCTCGGCCGTTGAACTTTGGGGTGGCGGGCCAGACGTTCCAGGCGGGGCTGATGCCTCTCTTCAAAGCGCTGGTAGTTTTCAGGCTCGGCTTCCAGCAGGTCGAGACTGGCATTAGCGGCGGCACAGCCCAATGGATTGGCCGTGAAGCTGTGGCCATGCCAAAGGGTTCGGGTGGGATCGCTCCCCAGGAATTCCGCGAAGATCGACTCTCGGGCCATCGTGATCCCCATCGGCAGGAATCCGGCGGTTAATCCCTTGGAGAGCGCGACCAGGTCGGGATGGATCCCTGCGCGCTGGGATGCCAGCAGGGTGCCACAGCGACCGAAGCCTGCCAGCACCTCATCGGCGATCAGCAAACTGCCGGCCTGCCGAACCTGCTGTTCCACAGCTTGCAAAAACGCAGGACGGACCATACGCATCCCTCCGGCTCCCTGGACCAGCGGTTCCAGGATCACAGCTGCTGTTGGGGTCTTCAGCGCTTGCTCCAGGGCACTCAAGGCCTCCTGTTCGCGTTGGTCCACCGTGGCGTCGTCCCAGTGCGTGTGCGGCCAGGGCACCCGCGCAACGGGGAACAGAAGCGGATCGAAGGGCTCGCTGAACAGGCTGCGAGCGCCAACGGCCATCGCGCCGAAGGTGTCGCCGTGATAAGCCCCATCAAAAGCGATCAATTGCTGCCGGGGCTCTCCGCGGTTGTGCCACCACTGCACCGCGGTTTTCAGAGCCACTTCCACCGCCGTGGATCCGTTATCTGAGAAGAACACGCGATCGAGATGCGTGTGCTGGGCCAGTCGCTGGGCGAGCCGCTCGGCCTGGGGATGGGTGAATTCCGCAAAGATCACCTGCTCCAGCGTGGCCGCCTGCTCGGCGATGGCTGCCGCCACCACCGGGTGCGCATGGCCGTGCAGCGTGACCCACCAGCTGCTGATCCCATCGATCAAGGGCCCCCCTTCGGCACGGTGGAGCAACGCCCCTTCGCCTCGCACCACCTGCTCGAGTGGCGGTGTGGTGGTGATGGATGTGAAGGGTGGCCAGAGGTTGGGGTGGTGGTTCCGTGACACTGGGCACGCATGACAGCCAGTTGTCATCATGAGCTCTAGTCGGGTTCGTGCATCGATGGCCTTCACAGAAGCCAGCCGCCGTCACGGGCAGTCCCGCTCTCGACGGTTCGTGGAACCCGCGTCCTCCCAGCCCCGATGCCAGCAAGGCAGCGAGGGCTGTCGCAGCATTTTTTTTGAAGGGGGTTGGCCTTCGATCAAGACGCGCCTCGAGATGCGCGGATGGTCGCCCTCCCAGGTGGAGCAGATCCACGAACAGCTGCGCCAGGGGTGGCCTCTGACCATGGCGGTGCGTCACGTTGCGCTGATGCTGGGCCGTTGTCCGATTCGCTCCAGGCCAATGGGTTGATCCTGAGCGACGGTGTTCAGCGGCAAACGTCGCTGTCGCGCTCTCCCTGGGTCGCGATTGGGCCGCAGTTGAACCAGCGCACCAGCTGAACCTCGACATCGGTGAAGAGCACAAGGATGCCCCCACACAGCAGGACGACGGCCACGGTGGCCCAGGTCTGTCGGCTGGTCATCAGTGATCCGGGCGGTGCATCAAGGCCCTGAACTTAAGGCCCAGCTTCTGCTTCTGCCACGCAGCGCTGAGTGTTGCTGCGCTGAGAGGGTCCAGGGGAGGCAGTTCTGCCAGCACCGGAACCCCTCCGAGATCCTCCAGGGTTCGAGGGTTGTCGGCATGCAAGGGGCCATTGAGGATCAGCCCGAGCACGGGAATGCCTCGGCTTGCCAAGGCCTCAAGACTCAGGAGCGTGTGATTGAGCGTGCCCAGTCCGCTGCGGCACACCAAGACCACCGGGAGATTCCAGCGCTGCAGCTGGTCGATCTGTCTCCAGGTGCGGGTGAGCGGCACGTGCAGGCCTCCGGCCGTCTCCACCACCAACGGGGTGGTTCCGCTGGGGGGCAACTGGAGCCGCCGCGGCTCGAGGACCCTGTTCTCAAGCTCCGCCGCCCAATGGGGTGAGACGGCAGCGTGGAAGGCGTAGGTCTCTGGAATCCAGCGGTGTTCCGGTAGCTGCAAAAGATCGATCACCCTCTGACGATCGCCCCCTCCCTCCAGTCCGCTCTGCACTGGCTTCCAGTACATCGCCTCCAGCCCCTGAACCAGCCATGCACTCACGACCGTTTTCCCGACGTCGGTATCTGTGCCGCAGACCACGAGCCGGAGAGGATCAGACCTTGGATTCATCCGCGAATCAGCAGTAATTGGATCACCCAGGTGAGTCTGAGCTGGCCGTCGTTCCGGCGGTCGCTCCAGTTTGTCTGGAGACGACGCCAGTCCCGCAGCGCTAGGGGGGCTTGCGGGCTGGTGCCAGCTCCGATCCGGCGCATC
Source organism: Synechococcus sp. CS-197 (assembly GCF_025128215.1). Taxonomy (NCBI): domain Bacteria; kingdom Bacillati; phylum Cyanobacteriota; class Cyanophyceae; order Synechococcales; family Synechococcaceae; genus Synechococcus; species Synechococcus sp. CS-197. The sequence goes on from NZ_JAHLZC010000017.1 coordinate 43,965, forward strand.
GGTTTGAGCAGGAGCGGCAGGCTCGGTGAGGTCACGGTGTAAGTCACCCGGCGCGTCATGCGCAGTTGCTGGGCCGGGATCGTTTTCAGTAAATCGTCACTGGACGGGAATGGCAGAGCGGTGCAGCGCACCCCGCAGCGCCTGGCGCTTTCCTGCCACTGGGGGAAGCATCCGTCCACCGGGAGAGCAACGGCCAGGAGCCCAGCGGGGGACAACCGCCGAACCCACTGTTGCAGCACGCGTTGTGGGTTCGGCAGCCAGTGCAAGCAGAAGCTCGAGGCCAAGAGGGTTGGCGCTTCACTCCAGACCGGCAGCTCCGCCGCGAGATCCCAGTGCAACACCTCGGCATGGTCAGGATGACCGCTCAGCATCGCCCGACTGCCATCGACGCGCAGCACGCTGCGGCCGGGGTGGAGTTCTTCCAGAGCTTTGGCGAGATGACCGGTTCCGCTCCCTAGATCAACCCAGAGCCCGTCGGAGAGTCCTTCCCGCCGACAGAGTTGCGCCATCCGCCAGGCCACTGAGCGTTGCAGTCGCGTTAAGCGGTCATACCGTTCAGCAGCGCGATCGAATCCGCGCAGAACGCGCTCTTGCCAGGCGGTTGGTTTCACGAGGGCTGCCCGATGTCGTGGCCCAGCCACTGGTCTTGGCCCAGCCACTCTCTGACTTGCGTCAGCAAGTGAGGCACCAGCAGGGCATGGCCCACGTTGGGGAGACACCAGTGCTCGGGAGCGTGCTCAAGCAGGTTGCCGAGTTCTTGGTGCAGGCATCGGCTCGCTTCTGGCGCCACGATGGCGTCGGAGCCCGCCTCCACGATCAGCACGCGGGCGCTGGCGGGCAGCCCTGGTGGCAGCCCCGTGGTGGCGATCAGGCGCTCGAGATCGGCTCGCAGCCGCTCCCGCCCTTCAGTTGTCAGGCCCTGCGTTCCCGGACCCGGTGGCAGCGCGCTGACATCTGTGGGGGCGGCAGCGCGTTGCAGGAATGTGTGCAGCATCGTGGCTTCGCCCGGACCACCGATGGCGCTTCTCATCCCTTCAAGCCCAGCCCGCAGCGCACGGCCCTGCCGTCCTTCAGGAACAAAACGCCCGAAGCTGGCCAGGAAGACAACATCTGTGGCCTGGGCCAGCACGGTGGCCTCCAGCAGGTGCGGTCCAAGGGAGTGGGCGATCACCGCCCGTCGCTGCGGCGCCGCAGGATCGGATTGCTCACTCCAGACAGGCGCGTAAGGACTGCGGCTGCCATAGCCACGTTCTCCACTGATCCAGTGCCATCCATGCGCTTGGAAGGCGCGCTCCCAGGGGGCCCAGACGGCAGCATCCGAGCTCCAGCCATGCATCGCGATGATCTGATTCATGAGCGGAGAGGGCCGGGCCCAAGGGACGTCTCCAAGGCATGCAGGGCCTGATCGGATTGGCCGCGATGCAGCACCAAGCGCAGCCGGGCTGTTCCCTCCGGAACGGTTGGCGGGCGGATGGCAACCGTGAGAACCCCTGCCGCCTCCAGCCGCTGCTGGTACTCCAGGGCTGGCTGATCCTCCCCCACCAGCAGCGGCAGGATCGGCCCAAGTCCGGCAGGGCGGGCCCAGCCCTGGGCTGCCAGGCGATCTCTCCAGCGATGGCATTGTTTCACCAGGTCGGATCCCCAGCAGGGATGCGTGGTCAGAAGGTCCAGAGCGGCTAACGCGGCGGCTGCCAGGGGTGGTGCCAGGGCTGTGGTGTAACGGAAGGCTCCGCTGGTTTGCAGAAGAGCATCGGCCTGCTCTCGATCGCAGGCGAGGAAGGCGCCACCGCTTCCGAAGGCTTTGCCAAAGGTGCCACTGATCAGGGCGATGCCTTCCACGCCCAGGCCGAGCCCTCGTCCCTTATCTCCGAGGACCCCGAGCGCATGGGCTTCATCCAGAAGCAGGCGGGCGCTGTAGGTCTTGCAGAGTGCGGCGAGGGCCGGCACATCCGGGCTGGTGCCCTCCATGCTGAACAGGCTTTCGCTGATCACCACCAGGGCTGCGTCCGGGCGCTGGCTGCGGCACGCCTGCAGTGTCTGGCGCAAGGCGTCGAGATCGTTGTGGGCGAAGCGCTTCAGCTGGGCTCCGCTGGCCTGGACTCCCACCAGCAGTGAATGGTGGATCAAGCGATCGGCCAGCACGGTGGTGTGGCGGTTGGCCAGGGCCAGGACTGCGGCGAGATTGGCTTGAAATCCGCTTGGGAACAGAAACACCCTGTCGCGTTGGAGCCACCGGGCCAGAGCCGTCTCCAGGCGGTCATGGACGGGCCGGCTGCCTGTGACCAGCCTGGATCCACCGGCGCCGACCCCACTGCGCCGCAATTCGTCTTCGGCCGCGGCGATCACTGCCGGATGGCGGCTCAGCCCGAGGTAGTCATTGCTGGCCAGATCCACCAGGGCTGGGCCTGCAACCGTCTCTGCCTCCGACGCCAGCACGGGGTGCAGGCTTGCGCCATCCAGGGATGGTGCCCAGGTGCGCAGTCGTCGGCGGCGGGCGGGGGGGACAGTCATGACCTCCACTTTGGGCCCTGATCGCCCTGCAGAGTGAAGGGGTCGTTGTCACCGCTTCACTGGGAAGCGGTTCAAGGCTTGGAGCGCTTCACTCTTCTCTTCCCGTTGTGGACCCTGCTCGCAGCGTTGCTCTCCCTGCTGCAGCCCGGTTTGTTCTCCTGGGTGGCGGGGCCGGTGATCGTTTGGTCTCTTGCGCTGATCATGCTGGGCATGGGGCTGGGGCTTTCCCCCGCTGATTTCCGCCGGGCCATGCTTCCGCCGCGGGCTGCCCTGATCGGTGTGGGTGCGCAGTTTCTGGTGATGCCCTCCCTTGCTGCCCTGTTGGCCTGGACCCTGCAGTTGGAGCCGCCGCTGGCGGTTGGCTTGATTCTGGTGGGCTGCTGCCCAGGCGGGACAGCGAGCAATGTGGTGGCTTTGATCGCCCGGGCTGATGTGGCGCTTTCGGTGGTGATGACGTCGTTGAGCACCCTGCTGGCCGTAGTGGTGACACCCCTGCTCGCCAGTGCCCTGGCGGGGCGCTACGTGCCGGTGAATGGCTGGACCCTGCTGGTGAATGTGTTGCAGGTGGTGTTGATTCCGGTCACGGTCGGCGTGGTGATCAAGCAGGGGCTGCCCCGATTGGCGGCCAGGGTGCAGCCTGTGATGCCACCGCTGGCGGTGGTCGCGATTGCCTTGATTGTTGCCGGCATTGTTGGCAGTCAGCGTGAGGTGCTGCTGCGCCAGGGAGCAGTGCTGGTGTTAGCCACGGCTCTCCTCCACGGCGGTGGCTTCCTGCTCGGCTTCCTGCTGCCAGCACTCATGGGTGAACCCAGGGCTGTGCGTCGCACCATCAGCATTGAAGTGGGGATGCAGAACTCCGGACTGGCGGTTGTGTTGGCCCGATCCGGTGGCTTTGCGAGTCCGCTCACCGCCCTTCCAGGAGCGATCTCCGCTGTGATGCACTCACTGCTGGGCAGTCTGCTTGCGGCCCTGTGGCGACGGCGTCCCTAGGATCGCGCCATGAAGGATCAGGACCCCCAGGCTGCACGGCCCGCCAGTGAGGGATCTCCTGATCCGGCGCAATTGTTCCCCTTCCAGCTGGATGACTTCCAGCTGGAAGCGATCGATGCCCTCAATCAGGGGCATTCGGTTGTGGTGAGCGCCCCGACGGGATCCGGAAAGACCCTCGTGGGTGAGTACGCCATCTACCGAGCCATCGCCCATGGCCTGAAGGTGTTCTACACCACCCCTCTCAAGGCTCTGTCCAATCAGAAGCTGCGCGATTTCCGCGAGCAGTTCGGGGCCGACAACGTCGGTTTGATGACCGGTGACCTCAGCGTGAACCGTGAGGCCTCAATCGTGGTGATGACCACGGAGATCTTCCGCAACATGCTGTACGCGGAAGCCGATCAGTCCGACGACCCGCTGGCGGGTGTGGAGGCGGTGGTGCTGGATGAGTGTCACTACATGAACGACTCGCAGCGCGGCACGGTTTGGGAAGAGTCGATCATTCACTGCCCACCGCCGGTGCAGCTGGTGGCACTCTCCGCCACGGTTGCCAATGCCGGTCAGCTCACCGACTGGATTGAACGGGTCCATGGCCCCACCCGTCTGGTGGTCAGCGACTTCAGACCCGTCCCCCTCCAGTTCAGTTTTTGCAGCGCCAAGGGCCTGCATCCGTTGCTGAATGACCAAGGCACCGGCCTGCATCCCAACTGCAAGGTGTGGCGCGCTCCCAAGGGGAACAAGCGCAAGGGACGCTCCCAGCGCCCGCCCCAGCCCGAGCCGCCGCCGATCAGTTTTGTGGTCGCTCAGATGGCGGCGCGGGAGATGTTGCCAGCCATCTACTTCATCTTCAGTCGCCGGGGCTGCGACAAAGCCGTGCGCGATCTCGGCGTGCAGTGTCTGGTCAGCGAGTCTGAGCAGGCACGCATTCGTGAGCGCCTCAAGGCCTACACAGAGGCCAATCCGGAGGCGGTGCGTGATGGCTTGCATGCTGATGCGCTCCTGCGGGGGATTGCTGCCCATCACGCCGGCGTGCTGCCGGCGTGGAAGGAGCTGATCGAGGAGTTGTTCCAGCAGGGTTTGGTGAAAGTTGTGTTCGCCACGGAAACCCTGGCGGCGGGGATCAACATGCCTGCGCGCAGCACGGTGATCTCCTCTCTCTCCAAGCGCACGGAGCGGGGCCACAGGCCGCTGATGGCGAGTGAATTCCTGCAGATGGCCGGTCGTGCCGGTCGGCGTGGCCTGGATTCAAAGGGCTATGTGGTGACGGTGCAGAGTCGTTTTGAAGGGGTGCGAGAGGCGGGACAACTGGCCACAAGCCCGTCGGATCCCCTCGTCAGTCAGTTCACACCCAGCTACGGGATGGTGCTCAACCTCTTGCAGCGCCATGATCTGGCCAAGGCTCGTGAGCTGGTTGAACGCAGCTTCGGCCGCTATCTGGCCAGCCTCGATCTTGTTGAGGAAGAGGAAATTCTCCAGCAGCTGCGCCTTCAGCTCGGGCAGTTGCAGGGCACCGCCGGTGATGTGCCCTGGGAAGATTTCGAAGACTATGAAAAGCTGCGTGGCCGCCTGCGCGAAGAGAGGCGTCTGTTGCGCATCCTTCAGCAACAAGCTGAGGAAACCCTGGCCCATGAGCTCACACTGGCGCTGCAGTTTGCCAGCGTCGGCACGCTGGTGAGTCTGAAAGCTCCGCAGCTGCGCGGTGGCGTGACGCCAGCCGTGATCGTGGAGAAATGCGAGGGTCCCGGCCAGTTCCCGCTCCTGCTGTGCCTCACCAGCGACAACGTCTGGCTCATGCTGCCCTGTCAGGCCGTGGTGAGCCTGCATGCGGAATTGAGTTGTCTGCAGGTGGATGGGCTGCAGGCGCCTGAGCTCGGACGTGCTGGAGAGCTTCGCCATGGCGATCAGCACAGTGGTGGGCTCGCTCTTGCTGTGGGTCACATGGCCCAGCGCCATGACATGACCACACCCCAGTACGACCTTGCCGGCGAGGTTCTGAGCCAGATGCAGACCGTCAAGGAGCTCGAGGCTGAGCTGGAAGCCCATCCCGCCCACCGCTGGGGGGATCGCAAGCAGCTCAAGAAGCACCGGCGGCGCATGGAGGAGCTGGAACTGGAAATCACCGAGCGCCAGCAACTGCTCCATCACCGTGCCAACCGACACTGGGATACCTTTCTCTCCTTGATGGAGATTCTTCAGCACTTCGGCGCTCTCGATGACCTCGTGCCGACGGAGATCGGCAGAACCGTGGCGGCTCTGCGCGGTGACAACGAGCTCTGGCTCGGTCTGGCGCTGATGAGTGGTCACCTGGATGATTTGCCACCCGCCGAGCTCGCGGCGGTGTTCGAGGCGATCAGCACCGAAGTGAACCGGCCTGACCTCTGGAGCGGCTTCCCGCCGCCGCCCCGGGCCGAAGAGGCCCTTCATGATCTTTCAGGACTGCGACGGGAACTGCTGCGGGCCCAGGAACGCCATCAGGTTGTGGTCCCTGCTTGGTGGGAGCCTGAACTGATGGGGTTGGTGGAGGCCTGGGCCCGCGGTGTGGCCTGGAATGATCTGATCGCCAACACTTCGCTGGATGAGGGTGATGTGGTTCGGATCATGCGACGCACCATTGATCTGCTGGCGCAGGTTCCCTACTGCGAGGCGATCAGCGAGCAGCTGCGCAGCCATGCCCGTCAGGCGCTGAAAGCGATCAATCGCTTCCCTGTGGCGGAAGCGGATGATTTGCTCAAGGCTGCAGCAGCGGAATCGGAGCCGTTGAATCCTGCAACCGAGAGGGCTGCCTGACCCTTTGATGAAAGGCTCCTAGCCCTGTTGAGCCGCCATGGCTGCAGGGTCGACGACGCGATCGAATTCCTCCGCGCTCACATATCCCAGGTCCAGAGCAGCGCTTTTCAGGTCCAACCCCTGGTCGTGCGCGTACTTGGCAATTCTGCTCGCTTTGTCGTATCCAATCACCGGGGTGAGCGGGGTGACCAGCATCAGGGACTGCTCCACATCCCGTTGGATGCGGGCGCGGTTGGGTTCCATCCCTTCAACCATCGCCACGCGAAAACAGTGACAGGCATCGGTGAGCAGGGTGATGGCCTGCAGCAGGTTGAAGCCGATCAGCGGTTTGTACACATTCATCTGCAGATGGCCACCGGCACCGGCCATGGCCACCGCAGCGTCCAGTCCGATCACCTGGGTGCAGACCATGGCCATCGCTTCGCACTGGGTGGGATTCACCTTGCCCGGCATGATCGAACTTCCTGGCTCATTCTCTGGAAGATGCAGTTCGGCCAGACCGGCCCGCGGACCGCAGGCCAGTAGGCGGATGTCATTGGCAATCTTGAGCAGGCTGACGGCCAGAAGCCGGAGCTGCCCCATGGTGTTCACGAGTCCGTCGTGGCTGGCCATCACGGCGAACTTGTTGGGGGCTGTGGTGAAGGGCAGGCCTGTCAGCTGTTGGAGTTCAGCTGCCGCCTCGACGGAAAAGCCTCTGGGGGCGTTGAGCCCCGTTCCCACCGCCGTGCCTCCCAAGGGCAGAGGCAGGATTTCCTGCAGGCTCGTGTCGATGCGTCGCGCGGCGGTTCCGATTTGGTCTCTCCAGGCGGACGCTTCCTGGCCGAGGGTGAGCGGGACCGCATCCTGGAGGTGGGTGCGACCGATTTTCACGATGGAGCCCCAGGCCTCTGCCTTGATGGCAAAGGCCTCGTTCAGCTGCTGCAGTTCCGGTTGAAGACGGCGACTGATCGCGTCAACGGCTGCCACGTGAATGGCGGCAGGAAAGGCATCGTTGGTGGACTGGGAACGGTTGACGTGGTCATTCGGGTGAATGGGCCGGTGGCTGCCGAGTGCTTCCCCTGCATGCAGCGAGGCCAGATTGCTGATCACCTCGTTGAGGTTCATGTTGGTCTGCGTGCCACTGCCGGTTTGCCAGACCCTGAGTGGAAACTGCGCATCGTGATGCCCTTCGGCGATGGCGGCCGCGGCGTCCACAATCAAGCTGCACTGGTCGCTGCTGATCAGGCCGTGTCGCGCATTCACGATGGCCGCTGCTTGCTTGATGCGAGCGAGTGCGTGAATCAGGGGGGTGGGGACCCGATCCTCGGCAATGGCGAAATTGTTCAGGGAGCGCTGGGTTTGCGCCCCCCAGAGCGCCTGCTCCGGCACCTGCACAGTGCCCATGCTGTCGTGTTCGGTGCGCGTCGCGTTCGTCATGGGTTCGAGGGGGGCCTCAACACAAGGGCAATGATCAGCAGCATTCCGCTGACGCTCACCACCACATAAATCCAGTCTGCGTAGGGGGTCCAGAACATGGGTGCCGTCAGTGCATCAGACGTGCATCAGAGCTTCAGCCGATCCCAGATCACGCCCAGGTTGGCTTGATGCAGCTCCGTGCTGAAGCAGTCTGCGAGTTGTTGGCTGCTCAGTTTTGCCGTGACCTCAGGGTCGCCGGCGAGGTTGGAGCGGAAATCGCCTCCCTCGGTATTCCAGGCGCTGTGGGCGTTCCTCTGCACCACTCGGTAGGCATCCTCCCGGCTCATGCCGGCATCGACGAGGCCAAGCAGGACCCGCTGGCTGAACACCACCCCGCCGTACACATTCATGTTGCGGCGCATGTTGTCCGGGTAGACGCCGAGACCGGCCACCACAGCTGTCATTTCCCTGAGCATGAAATGCAGCGTGACCGAACAGTCCGGAAGCATCATCCGTTCGGTGGAGCTGTGGCTGATGTCCCGTTCATGCCACAGAGCGACATTTTCAAGTGCCGCGACGACATAGCTGCGCAGCACCCTGGCCAGGCCGCTGATGCGCTCACTGCGGATCGGATTGCGTTTGTGGGGCATGGCCGAACTACCTTTTTGGCCCTTGGCGAAGCTTTCTTCCACTTCGAGCACATCGGTGCGCTGGAGATTGCGGATTTCCGTCGCAAAGCGGTCAAGACTCGCTCCCACCAGGGCGAGGGTCTGGATGTAGTCCGCATGGCGATCGCGGGAGATCACCTGGGTGCTGGCTGTGTCGGGGCTCAACCCGAGACGCTCACAGGTCAGACGCTCCACCTCTGGGTCTGTGTTGGCGTAGGTGCCCATGGCTCCACTCACCTGGCCCACGGCGACATCCCGTTCGAGGCGTTCGAGACGCTCAGCGTTGCGCCGGGTTTCTGCCAACCAGCCTGCAAGCTTGAAGCCGAAGGTGATCGGTTCGCCATGGATGGCGTGGGAGCGGCCGATCATCACCGTGTTCTTGTGCGCTGTCGCCAGCTCGGCGATGGCCTGATCGAGGGCCGTCAGTTCCTGTCGCAACAGCGCCACCGAGGCCTTGAGTTGCAGCGCCAAGCCGGTATCCAGCACATCACTGCTGGTCATGCCCACGTGGATGTAGCGCCCGGCATCTCCCACATGCTCATTCACGTTGGTGAGGAACGCGATCACGTCATGGCGCACCTCGGCTTCGATCTCGAGGATCCGCTCCGGCTCGAAGGCCGCCTTGGTGCGGATGTCCTCCATGGCAGGCTCCGGGACGCGCCCTAAGGAGCAGTTGGCTTCACAGGCAGCGACTTCGACATCGAGCCAACTTTGATACTTGGCACGGTCAGTCCAGATCGCGCCCATCTCGGGCAGGGTGTAGCGCTCGATCAAGGGCTCTCAGACGAACGGTCAATCCATGACCATACGGCGACGGGGACGTTCAGGCTGAGCGCAAGCGACGGTGTTCAACCTCCCACTGCACGTGCTGTCCCCATGACTGCTGCCGCACGAGGCAGACGCCACCACGGCATTCGATCACCTGGAAAGGCGGCAGATCATCAGGATGATTGTCGATCGTGACAAAGGTTCCAGGGTGGAGAAGCTCCAGAACGTTGCTGTGGTTGCGGCAGCGGCGATGGGGAGGCTGCTTGGCGGACATGTCCGTGAGGCGGCTCGGCTTGATCCTCCCGGAGATCAATGGGTTCATGGGTGAACCCCATGACTTTGTTCGGATTTCCACTCTGCTTTTATGAAGCTGTGCCCCGAAAACAACGGCTGGATCTGCATCTGCTGACGTTGGGCCTGGCGGCATCCCGTCAACAGGCTCAGCAGCTGATCCGTGCTGGGAAGGTTCGCGATCGCCATGGCCAGCGGCTGGAGAAGCCCGGTTTTGAAGTGACTGAAGACACGGTTGTTCGTGTCGAGCAGCCGCCACGGTTTGTCTCCCGGGGCGGGGAGAAACTTCTCGGCGCGCTTCAGGCGTTCCCCATCGAGGTGGAAGGGCGTGTGTGTGTGGATGGGGGTATCTCCACCGGCGGTTTCACCGATTGCCTGCTGCAGCACGGCGCGACTCGGGTTTATGGCATCGATGTGGGTTACGGCCAGACCGCTTGGAGCCTTCGCACCGATGAACGGGTGGTGCTGAAGGAGCGCACCAATTTGCGACGCCTGACCCCTGAGGAGCTTTTTGCTGAGGGTGATTCCAGGCCCACCTTGGCCGTGGCGGATGTGTCGTTCATTTCTCTGCAGCTTGTGCTTCCCGCTCTATCTGGATTGCTGCAACTGGATCAACAGGGTGAACGCTGCTGTGGGTGTGAAGCTGTGCTGCTGGTGAAGCCTCAATTCGAAGTGGGGCGTGAGCGCGTGGGAAAAGGCGGTGTTGTTCGTGACCCAGCGGCGCACCGCGATGCCATTGCAAGCGTGATTGCTGCAGGCCGAGCTTTGAACTGGAAGGCTCGCGGGTTGGTGGGGTCACCGATCACAGGCCCCGCGGGTAATCACGAATATCTGTTGTGGCTTGGCGGATCAGGTGACTCCTCGGTCACCAGCGAGGTGACCGAGGCCGTGGTGACCGCAACACTCAATTCCTGATGCCAACGTCAGAGAGCAGCACCGTCACGATCGCCGGTGCGGATGCGGACCAAGGTTTCAACGGTTGAGATGAAAATTTTTCCATCGCCGATCTCGCCGGTTTTCGCTGCTTCGGCAATGGCCGTCACGACCGTGTCCACCCGGGCATCGTCGACGACCACTTCCACCTTGAGCTTCTGAAGGAATTCAACGGTGAACTCAGATCCTCGGTAGCGCTCAACCTGGCCTTTCTGCCTGCCGAATCCGCGCACTTCACTCACGGTCATGCCAACGATCCCGGCATTGACCAGGGCAAGTTTCACATCTTCGAGCTTGAACGGACGAATGACGGCTTCGACTTTTTTCATGGAAGGAGCTTCAGGCGGTGAAGGGGTGGTTCAGGACTGATTCAGCGGGAGGGTGAAAGGGTCGGCAGAGGTGCGACTGTCAGACCACCCTTGGTGGCGTCTTGCCAGAGAACCTCGGCGTCTGAACGGGATACGGTGACCCGTCCATCGGCGAGGAGGTCCCAGTGCTGGGACTCGAAGTGGGTCTGGAGCCAGAGAATCCCGTGAATGCTGTTTGGCGTCAATCGATAGGAAAGGCCATCTGCCAGCAATCGGAGATCCATGAAATGGGCTCGAGTGTGTCCCCATTACCGCTGGTACCAGGCCCAGTCGTTGTTCGATTCGCTACCGAATCAGGATTTGGCTTGCTGCTGCCTGTGCTGATAAACGCTGCCGCGATAGTGCAGTTCGACGGTGTTTTGATCAGCGACTTGATGCTGCAGGGGCGCTTCGTAGTGACTGCCGCGGTACGTGTGATCGACCTGCTGACTGCTCAGCCGTTCGTGCTGGGCGGGGTCGTAGGCAATGCCTCTGTAGGTGTGTTGAACAGTGGTCATGGGAGAAGCCTCGAAGGGATGGTGGATGTTCCGATCGCAGATCGGAGCCGCTTCGTGGGAAGGAGCGTTGCTTCGCCGCGCGAGTGGCTACTTCCGGCTGGAAAGGCGACGCATGACCGTCGCCTGAGCCCAACGTTTTGTCCTTCAATGCAGTTGTACCGCAAAAGTGTTGTTCATAGTGAACATTTTGCTGATTTGCTTGGAAGAAAATCGGTGAATACCAGGCTCTGGTGGGCCTGGGCCTCTCCGGTTGGGATTTAGGTTCTTTACAAACCGTTGTCTCTGATGTCAGCCATGAGCGCATCCTCTTCAGAAACGACTCGAACGCCTCTGTATGGCGAGCGAGCGATCGCCGAGGCCGAATTGATCTGTTTCGACAACCCTCGGCCCGGTCGGCCCTATGAGGTGTCCATTGAACTGCCGGAATTCACCTGCCTCTGCCCCTTTTCGGGCTACCCGGATTTCGCTGTTTTGCGTCTTCTTTACCAGCCCGGCCCGCGGGTCGTTGAGCTGAAGGCGATCAAGCTGTATGTGAACGGTTATCGCGATCGCACCATCTCCCATGAAGAGGTTGCCAACCGGATCCTTGATGATCTCGTGTCAGCTTGCGACCCGGTTTGGATGCAGCTTGAGGCCGATTTCCATCCCCGGGGAAATGTTCACACCGTGGTGCGTGTCAGCCATGGGACACGTCAACCCTGTTGATCAGTTCCGGCAGTTCTGCAGCGAAACCCAGCAGGTTGCGATTGCAAAGCCCGCCGATGTGCAAGCGCTGATGCACGGCGTCGCTGATCACCCAGATCTGACGCGTCGCCACCATGCTCAGCGCTCCGCCGAGCAGCGTGATGGCAAATCCGGCATAGACCAGAGGCACTCCGGGGTCACGTTTGAGCAGCAGCCCACTGGCAGGGAGGATGTCGATCACCTTCAGGGGTAAGCCCCTCACCTCTGTTCCTTCGCCTCCGGGGCGGAGATTGGTGATCAGTGCACCGTCCGAGCCGAACACCTGCACTGGACCTTGTTCACTGCTGGTGCTCAGAAAGACGGGTTCACTCCCGTCCGGACGGGTGGGCAGGACCAGTCCCCAGACTTGGTCACCCAGCTCCGGAAATGTGCTGAGGGGAAGCTGCAGCATGGGACTTTTGCCGATCTGCACCGTGACTGCAGCCAAAGACCAGTCGGCCTGATACACCGTCATGCCCTGGTAACGGAGTGGATGGTTCACGCTGATCGTGCGGCGCTCGTCCTCTTGGCCTGGTGGTGAGAGAGTCAGCGTCGATTGGAACTGTTCTGCACGTCCGGCAGGGTCACGCGTGATCGAAAAGTTCTCAAGCGTGAGACTGAGGCGATTGGCGCCTGCTGGATCGAGAAGATCCAGAGACCGTCCTGGAGCTAAAAACCGTTCCAGACGCTGACCGGCGAGTGCTCCCCAGGCCGCTCCGATCAGCAGCAACACCAAGCCCGTGTGCACCAGCAGCGGACCGACCCGTCCCACGACGCCGCGACGCGCGGCCAGGCGATCTTGATGCTGCTTGACCTGCCACCCCCGTGATTTCAGTTCGATGGCAAGGCTGGAAAGAGCACCATCGCTGCTGGCACAGCTGAGGGTTTCCGCCAGGGCCAGCTTGCTCAGTTGACGCGGGCGTGTGTAATCAATCCAACGCATGGCCGCCTGCAAGGCCGGCCATTGCCGGCGCCAACTGCAAAGCATCAGGGCCAGGCCGAGCCAGGCGAGCAGAGCCAGGAACCACACGCTTGAGTAGAGATGATCAAGCTGAAAGGCCAGCATCTGGTCACCATTGATCAACCCGAGCCAGGGATCGGCGTTGAAGCGCTCGAGGTACAGCTCAGGGGCTTCTTGCTGAGGAAGGATCGTCCCCACAGCACTGGCTGCGGCGATGAGCAGAAGCAGCGCGATGGCCAGGCGCAGATCGGAAAGGATCGCGAAGACGCGATTGAGAGTGCGCATCCTTAGACCAACCGAGCCAACAGCGTGAGTGATCCCACCGTGATCAGCACGGCTCCGCTGATGCTCGGGATCCATTGGCTCACAGGACGGAGCGCCATCAATTTCGGCAAGGACGCTGCCATGCTGCCGGCCAACAGCAGCGGCAGAACCTGGCCGATCCCGAAGCTGCTCAGGAACAGAATGCCAATCACAACATTCCCAGTGCTGGCGATCCAAGCGAGCAGAACGGCCAAAACGGGGGTCGTGCAGGGCGAGGCTGCTAACCCAAAGGCCAGGCCTGCGGCCAGGGGGGCCAGCGGTGCTGGCACTCGATTGCTCCAGGCCTTGGGATCAGGGCCCGCCGGCAGGGGAATCCGGATCATCCCCAGAAGATTGAGGCCCATCACGATGGCAAGCACAGCCACCAGCGTTGGGATCAGACCTGGCACTTGTCCGTAAATTCCGCCCAGCAAACCGCTGAGGCTTCCCAGCATGACCAGTGCGGCAACAATGCCAGCGGAAAACGCCAGGCTGCGCTGCCAGGGAGCCTGGCGACCCTCAAAGCCGGCCAGATAAGCAAGGGTGACCGGAAGAAGGGAGAGAGAGCAGGGACCAAGGCTGGTCAGGGCTCCTCCGATCAGAACCACCCCCAAACTGAGGGGACCTGGCTGTTCCAGGGCGTGATTCAGCAGCTGCTCAGCGCTTCGAGCCAGATCGGAAAGCGCTAGATCGAGGAAAGCGATGGTCGTGCCGGTCGGCCGGAAATCACAGACTGCAAGCCTATCGATCAGCGCTTCAATGCCGCCGGAGTTTGCGTTCTGATCTGCGTTGGCCGCGGCCTCCAATGAAGCCTGTGGATTCCAGAGAGCAGCGGATGAGCAGTCCCACGATCATCAGGCTGGACAGCAGCGAGTTGCCTCCATAACTCATCAGGGGCAACGGCAGCCCTGTTGTTGGCATGGCTCCGGAGGCCACGGCAATGTTCATGATGGATTGCCCCACCAACAGTGTGGAACAGCCAATGGCAACAAGGCGCGCCTGATTGCTGCGGCAGCGCAGTGCCACGCGCAGGCCGAGGTAGCCGATCAGCATCAAGAAGAGCAGCAGAAGCAACGAGCCCACCAGCCCGAATTCCTCGGCGTACACCGCAAAAATGAAGTCGGTGCTCTGGATCGGCAGATATTGCAATTTCTGCGTTGAGAGGCCGAATCCCTCTCCGAAGACCCCTCCCGAACCGATCGCCAGAAGACTTTGAATCAGTTGGTAGCCATCACCCTGAGGATCTTTCCAGGGGTTCAGAAAGGAAATCACCCTGAGTCGTTGGTATTCATTGATCAAAATGCTTGCGGTGCCCAGGCAGGCGCCTCCGATCGCCGTGCCGAACAGTTGCACCAGGGGTAAGCCTGCTGAGAAGGCCATCAACCAGATCAATAACCCACTCAGAGCGGCGGTGCTGAGATTGGGTTGCTTAAGGATGAGAAGCACTAACAGCCCAAAACTGCCGAGCCAAAGCAGCTTCTGATCCAGGCCTGTGCGTTTCCAGTGCGCGAAGAGGTTGGCCGCCTGCAACACCACAAACGGTTTCACGAGTTCTGAGGGCTGGATCTGGATTGGTCCGATCACGAGCCAGCGACTGGCTCCGTTCACCGTGGTTCCCATCACCAATGTGGCGGCAACAAGCAGGCAGCCAATCCAGAGGGCGGGGCCAGCCATCTTCAGCCAACGCCTCAGGTTGATGGATGCTGTGAACGCCATCAAGCTCCAGCTCGCAGCCATCCACACCAATTGGCGCTTGAGATAAAAAGCACCTTCCCCTTGCTCTCGGGCTGCAACCCACCAGCTGGCAGAGGCCAGCACCAGCAAACCCGCAAGACTCCAGATCGCTGTGAGCGTGAGCAACAGGCGTGCTTCCGCAGGCCACAACGACCAGTCGAGGGGGAGGTGACGGTCCCAGAACGCCTTCTGCTCTTTTTCAGGATGCGTCCGAGTCCTCACGGTGTCCGACCGTGAGGACCGACTCCTCCTGGACATCACGGACGGGCTGCTCAAGAGTCAAGAAAGGAATAAGTGTATTGAGCCGTCTTCAACACGATTTGCCAAGGGACAGGTCATAAAAAAACCCGGCCTTTGGCCGGGTTCGCAAGGGTTTGAGCTGATGTCAGTTACCGACATTCACCTGGCGTGAGCCAGTGCAGAGTTCAACCTTGATGATTCGTCCACCCTGTTTCTGGATTCTCTGTTGTTCAGCGAACCAGCTGTCGTAGGGAACCCACTTGGTGAAGAAGGTGTTCTGCAATTCGCGCTGGGTCCGAACTTTTTCAGGGCTCGGAATGCAGGCGGTGACTTTGAACAACCGCATGGGCCTCAGTTGCCGAGACCGGAACAGATGTAGTCGAAGTAGACACCCATCTCCTTGCCTGCATCGGGACCAACGAGGGAAGCGGTGACTTCTTTCATGGCCTGAATGGCCTGAACAGTGGCTCCGATGGGCACGCCGAGGGAGTTGTAGGTCTCCTTCAGACCGTTCAGCACCCGCTCGTCGAGGATGGAGGTATCACCGGCCAGCATGGCGTAGGTGGAATAACGCAGGTAGTAATCCAAATCGCGGATGCAGGCTGCATAGCGACGGGTGGTGTACATGTTGCCGCCCGGACGGGTGATGTCCGAATACAGCAGGGCCTTCGCCACAGCATCACGAATGATCGAGGACGCATTGGCGCTGATGGTGGCAGCAGCTTTAACGCGCAGCTCACCGCTGGCGAAATAGCCCTCGAGGCTGCTCATGGACGTCGTGTCCAGGTAAAGACCCTGGACATCCGACTTGTTGATGACGTTGGTGATCGCGTCTTGCATGGATCAGGAGTGACGGAAAGGGGCGTGAAGTCCGGTGATTCAGGCGAGGGCGCCGACCACGTAATCGAAGTAGAAGCCTGCCTCTTCGGCGTCGGCGCCACTGAGGATGCTCATGGCGACGGTCTTCATTTCACGGACCGCTTCAGCCATGGCTTCAAGGGGAGTACCCAGGGAGCGATAAAGCTCGCGAGCGCCGATGACTCCGATTTCTTCAATCGGGGTCACGTCACCTGCGACGACCCCGTAAGTGACGAGGCGCAGGTAGTAATCCATGTCACGAAGACAGGTTGCGGTCATTTCCTCGCCGTAGGCGTTGCCGCCGGGGGAGATCACATCAGGACGCTTCTGAAACAGCTGGCCGCCAGCTGTCTTGACGATGCGCTCACGGCTCTCGCTGAGAACCTGAGCGACGCGCAGACGTCGCTGGCCGCCGCCGACGAAAGCCTTGATCTGGTCCAGTTCTCCTGGACTGAGATAGCGGGCTTCGGCGTCCGCGTTGATGATCGAGTTGGAGACGATGCTCATGCAGTTCTACCTCGAAGCAAGCGGCCGCCCGTAGGAGACCGATATCCGGTGTGTGGTGGTGGTGATCTCGACGGAGATCGGACAGCAGCTTAAGGGCCGCAGGTGCTCAGATCGTGGAGATTCGAGCTCGAAGGCCTTCAGATGTTGTATCTGTTGACCTTCGGGGATGCCGTCGGGCTTCACCAGAGACGGTGAGGCCGATCACCAATGATTCTCAGCCAACTGCTAGGGAGGGTTTGGTGCTGGTAACAGATCTTCATTCCTGGGTTAGGTGTTTGATAACCAGGCATAAAAAAGCCAGCGATTTACATACGCTGGCTCTGCAAATTGCGAGTTGTTGTAATCGGTAATTAGGCGTGATGCGCCAGCATTAGGAGTGCTTACAACGGTTGGCTGGTTGGAGGCGTGAGTCCGGCATTGCCGCTGTAGAGGGATGCTGTGCGGGTGAGGGTTGGTTGGGTGACGCCTGGCTGTGAACTCAAGCCTTGAAGCCCAGGAACCTCAGACGACTCGAATCCGAGTTTGGAGCGAAGATCCAGCAACTCCTGAACAGCTGCACATTGCCCTGATTCTGCTCTCACGATCAGGAAGCGACTCGTTTCTGCCGGAGTGGATGCCCGTCCAACAAGCGCCATTGCCGCTGCGGTGGCAGCGCGTAGGGGCGCCATTTTGGACAGTCTTTCCATAAAGGCTTCACTGGTGGCGACAGCTGCCACGAATCCTTCGAGATCGATTTGGCCATCGCGCAGTCGGGATTCGCTCGTGATCAGGCGTTCGCTTTCCAGAGGCACGCGGTTGAGAAGCTGCCGATAGGTGGCGTCAGCCACTTCTCTCAGTTCTGATTCACTTGGATTGACAGGGAGGGAGAGCTTGGCGGGCAGTCCGGTGCGCCGCTGGAAGCCCAGCGCGTTCCCTACTTGCAAAGCCGCTGTGAGCCCAGTCTTCCCCTGATCCTGTTGGATCGTTCGGGTGAAGCGTGAGTCGAGCGTGCGACTCCACGAGTTGGCCGTGTCTTGCGCCGAGCCTGGTGACGTTGAGCTTCGCTGTGGGCGGCGACGCATCAGTGGCGACCAATTGGACGCTGGCATGGAGCTCAAATCAGCGCGCCACTGACCAGCAGCGGTTTGCGTTTGACCCGTCAGGTTCCGGGTTGTGACATCGCTCGTGGTGCGCAGGCGGTCGTTCCGAACAGAGTCGGGACGACGACCCATGGCCAGGTCAACGACGGCGGTGACATCGATGGGACGTCGCAGGGCAGGAGCCCGGCGTGTGTTCAGATCTGCCGGAGTGATGAATCGCTCATAAGGAACGGTGTCCTCACCAAAGCAATCCTTGTAGTCCTGACCGTCGATCAGTGCATCAACGAGACCGTAAAAGCCTCGGCGGGCGGCAGTATCGAACAGTGCATCAATCTCCCAACGACCAAACGTGGGTCGCCCAAGCAGTCTGCGATGCATCACTTCGATCGCCTTCGTGATGTACAAGCCTTCCCAATAGCGACGGCGAAACGCATTGGAGCGTGCCACCGAACGCACAAAGTCGCGCAGGCTGATGTCTCCGTTCTCGAGTCGTGCTTCTTCAGAGCTGAGTCGCTCTCCTGCGTAGCCGGCTGTTCCGAGAACCTGTACATAGACCGCTTTGATCACAGCCTGGGTGGACGATTCGGTGTTGCGAATGCTGGGCTGGCCGCCTCGGCGGGGTCTGGCGGCTCCACCGGTTGCGATCTGCTGAAGACGCAGCACTCTTGGGCCGACCTTGCGGGGACGACTTCCGCGGAACTGAGGACTGTCCATCTGCCCGGGCTGGGCCATGCCATTGCTGACCAGCAGGCGGCGGGTGTCGTAGCCGAAGGGAGCCGGTCGTGTCGCGACTGATGCTGTCGACGAGGGGAAGATCGCGCCGTATTGGTTGCCGACGGGATCATTGCCACCGCCGTAAACATGCTGATCGCCGAACGGCTGGCGGTAGGACGCGTAGAGCGTGACGTATTGCGGAGCGCCTTCGAATGGTGCGCTGAACCTGAACAAACGCCGATTGGAGCCCCAGCCGGCACTTTCCTGGGCTTCTTCTCCGAGATCGCGCAGGTAGGGAACGGTCTCCTCCCCAAAGGTTTGGGCGTACTCACTGCTGTTAACGAGCACATCAACCAATCCGTTGAGACCCTGCTCGCTCACGATCGAGAACGCTTTGCGGAATTCTTCGAGTGAGCTGATGCCTCGACCGAGGAAGTGGCGATAGGCCAGTTCCACGACGCGACTGTTGACAAATCGACCGTAAAACTGAGTTCGATATTCCTTGCTCTTGCCAAGAGCGCGAATGAACTCGCGCATGGAGATCTTGCCCTGCACGAGCTGACTTGCTTCAGAGCGACAGGGGGTTTGGGAGTAGCCCTTGGCAATATCCCTTTCAAAAACCTGGCGGTACGCAGCCTTCACAATCTCAGCTTTTTCGGCGCCGGAGAGACCGGGACGCATTTCAAAGCGCTGGGCCGACTCAGCGGCCAGGGCATAGATCGCCGGGAGCTGCAGTCCCTGCCGAACAGCGCTTCCAGGCTTCTGACGTGTTGAAGGGGTAGCAACAGCCAGCTCCTGGAGCAGAACGTTGAAGCAGTCGATCGTGAGGCGACGCGCTTCAGGCAGCTCACGAAGCAGTTGGGCTGACGCCGCACGCATTTCCTGCAGCGCAACGTTGGTGGCTGTCAACGAGCAGTTCTTCAGGAGAATGTCCCGTAGCCCTCGGGTGTTCACCGAGAGAATGCTTGGGTCTCCTGCCACGAGGGCATAGCCCACATAACGCAGGAACCAACCCATGTCGCGCACGGATTTGCGCATGAATGCGGGGCCGTATTTGGCCACACTGATGGCGTTGAAGCCAGTGGGAAGCACCACACGCACATCGGCATCGCCGCTGCTTCCATCCAGAAGCCTGGTGAGGAAGTTTCCGCGCTTGGTGGTTGCGCTTTCTCCAGTGAAGGTGCGAACCGATTGGGCGAAGGCGACCTGATCGGCGGCCAGGGGGGTGTCATCACCCGCCCGGCGTTCTTCGCCGGTTGTGAGTGGGCTCTCGAGGAAAGAAAGAGGTGTTCCCCCCACGAAAATTCGGTTGGCTGCACGAGCCACGATCGACTCGGCGTTGGCCGCAATGATCCGCGAGGCCTCAAGCCTGTCGTTACCACTGCGGAAAAACGTGATGAGCGAGTCCAGCTCCCCACCATCGGGGAATCGATCCTGCTGCTCGGCTTGGCGAACGCTGGAGAGCGGCAGTGTGTCGTACAGCTGGGGGGAGACCCTGGGGCTGCCGCTGCTGGCGGTCACGGTCATGAACGGAAGCAAGCCGGATCCGGCCAGGTTACGGCTCGTGCCCTGAGCACCTCGGCTGCCATGAACAAATGTTTGCAGGGGTCGCCGTCAGCAGTGACGCATTGCGACAGCGCATGAAATGCTCCATCGCAAGCCGATCGACCCGGAAGCCCGCCGCTGATGCAACCCACCCCGTCCGATGCCGCCACACCAGTGGTGAGTGATTTCTACGACCGTTTTCCCTATCCGGGTGACCCCATTCAGGACGGCCCACCGCCTGGGTACAACTGGCGCTGGTGTCTGGACAGCGTCGATGGCGCCGTCAGAGGTGCAACCCCCGTTCGCGCTGATGCAGGGACGCCTCCTCGCATTCTCGACGCAGGCTGTGGGACGGGTGTGAGTACCGACTATCTCTGCCACCTCAATCCCGGTGCCGAGATCCTGGCTGTCGATATCAGCGCCGGTGCTCTGGGACTGGCCAGAGAGCGGCTGCACCGCTCCGGAGGAGCACAGCAGGTTCGATCACTGCGTCAGGAACAGCGCAGCCTCTTGGATCTCAAGGATGAGGGGCCCTTTGACTACATCAACTCCGTGGGTGTCCTGCATCATTTGCGAGACCCTCTGGCGGGTCTGAAAGCTCTTGCTGCGCTGCTGGACGAAGACGGCTTGATGCACCTGTTCCTGTATGCGAATGCAGGGCGCTGGGAAATCCACCGGACGCAGAGAGCCCTGACCAGGCTTGGCGTGGGGCAGGACGGAGAAGCTCTGCGCCTGGGCCGAGAGCTGTTCGAGGTGCTGCCTGAATCCAATCGGCTTCGCCGTAACCATGAACAGCGGTGGTTGATCGACACCGCTGCCGATGCCAACTTCGCAGACATGTATCTGCACCCCCAGGAGACCAGTTACGACCTCAAGTCACTGTTTGCCTTGATTGAGGCCTCCGGGTTGCATTTCGCTGGCTTCTCCAATCCTTCGGCTTGGGATCCAGCGCGTGTGTTGAGCGGTGATCTCCTGGCACGGGCGCAATCGCTTCCCATCCAGGATCAGTGGTTTCTGATCGAGGATCTCGATACGGAGATCAGTCATTTCGAGTTTTTTGTTGCGCGGAAACCGATTCAGAAGCGGCGCTGGGACGATGACGGGGAGCTCTTGAAGACGCGAGGCCGACGCCAGTCGTGTTTGTGGGGCTGGCCCTCCGTCAGCCTGCTGGGTCCTGATCTCGAGCCGATGGCGTTGTCTGCGCAGGAAAAGCAGCTGCTTGAGGCTGTGGATGCCCACCCTGAGCATTCTCTCGGAGAGCTCGATTTAGGCCCCTGGACTGCTGATGTGGCAAGGGCTCTGATCCAGCGGCGTCTGCTGTTGCCCATCGCTGAAGCAGGGGGGGGCAGGGAAAACGCGTGATAGATTCCGCGCGCTTTCTCAGGCGTTGTTTGCTGGCTACCACTCCTATCGAATCCAGTGCGGCATCCGTTGCAACCGATTCGGGCATGGGTGAGTACGCCAGGCTCCAACGACGCTTGATGCTGGCCACCCTCACCGTCTCACTGCTCGCGGCTCTTGTCGCGTTCGTTCGATTCGATGCTCTGGTGGCCCGCAGCCTGCTGGTGGGCTCGTGTGCTGGTCTTCTGTACCTGCGCTTACTCGCCCGCAGCGTGGCCAGGCTCGGCGGAGGTTCCCGTCAGGTTGGGCGATTTCAGCTGGTGGTGCCAATGCTTCTCATCGTGGCAGCGGCCAAACTTCCCCAGCTCGAGCTTCTTCCCGCCTTCATCGGTTTTCTTCTCTACAAGCCCGCTTTGATTCTTCAGACCGTCATCGACGCCTGATTTCGCGCACTCATCACCGTCATGGTTCCGTCGCTCCTCAATCTGCCCTTCGCCGAACTCGAGGTCGGTCAGCACCTGTATTGGCAGATCGGCAATCTGAACCTGCATGGCCAGGTTTTCCTCAGCTCATGGGTCGTGATCGGCTTGCTGCTCCTGCTCGTTGTGAGCGGAACCCGCAAGATGGAACGCGATCCGAAAGGTGTTCAGAACCTTCTGGAATACCTCTGGGATTACCTTCGGGAGCTCGCACGGGAGCAGATCGGCGAGAAGGCTTACAGAGATTGGCTTCCTTTCGTGGGAACCCTGTTCCTGTTCATCTTCGTCTGCAACTGGGGAGGCGCCCTGATTCCCTGGCGTCTCGTTGAGCTTCCCAATGGAGAGCTCGGTGCACCCACTGCAGACATCAACACCACAGTGGCCATGGCTCTGCTGGTGTCTCTCTCCTACTTCTATGCGGGACTGAGCCGTAAAGGTCTGCGTTACTTCGAGTACTACGTGGAGCCGACCCCGATCATGCTCCCTTTTAAAATCATCGAAGACTTCACGAAGCCTCTGTCGCTTTCGTTCCGTCTTTTCGGAAACATCCTGGCTGACGAACTGGTGGTGGCCGTCCTGGCCTTCCTCGTGCCTGTGCTGGTCCCGCTGCCTGCCATGTTCCTCGGGTTGTTTACCAGTGCCATTCAGGCCCTGATTTTCGCCACCCTTGCCGCGAATTACATCGGCGAGGCTGTGCACGAAGAGGCCCACTAGGTCTTTTCGTGCCTTTCGCAGGTCCCCCGCGATCTGCTAAACACATCGCGCGCAGGTCCGGGTGGAACCGGGCCCGTCCTCCATCGTGAGGGTGTCCCGGGCGCGTCCTGCCCTTTCCGCGCTCATCCTGCGCACCTCCAACCGCTTTCCACCAATGAGTGATCTGACCTCCGCCGCTTCCGTTCTGGCCGCCGCTCTCGCGGTGGGTCTCGCCGCCATCGGCCCTGGTATCGGCCAGGGCACCGCAGCCGGTCAGGCTGTGGAAGGCATCGCCCGCCAGCCTGAAGCTGAAGGCAAGATCCGCGGAACCCTGCTGCTCTCCCTGGCCTTCATGGAAGCTTTGACCATCTACGGCCTGGTGGTGGCACTGGTTCTTCTGTTCGCCAACCCCTTCGCTGGCTGATCAGATTCGCTTGTGGGGAGACCTCACGTCTCCCCGCGCTTCTGATCCGTTCGATTTGACTGTCCCAATCGCATCCTTCCATGACCTGGCTTCTGCTCGCTGAAGCAGGTGTTCCGGAGGGAGGTCTTTTTGACCTCGATGCCACCCTGCCGCTGATGGCGGTTCAGGTGGTTCTCCTCACCTTCCTGCTCAATTCCCTGTTCTTCCGGCCGGTCGGCAAGGTCGTGGAGGATCGCGAGGGTTACATCGCGACCAGTCGTGCTGAGGCCAAGCAAAAGCTTGAGCAAATCAACCGACTGGAAGCCGATCTCCAAGATCAACTGCGTGGAGCCCGTCAGGCTGCTCAGTCAGCCATCGTTGAGGCTGAACAGGAAGTTGATCGTCTGTACCGCGAGGCCCTCGCCGAAGCGGAAGCCGAAGCCAATCGCACCCGCGAAAAGGCACGGCGCGAGATCGAGTCCCAACGAGAATCTGCCCAGGCTCAGCTCATGAGTCAGGTGGATCAGCTCAGTGCCCAGATCATCAACAGACTTCTGGCCGCCTGACGATGACTATGCCTCTTCCACTTTTTGCCTCGGAAGGTGGGTTCGGTCTGAACCTCAACCTTTTCGAGACCAACCTCATCAACCTCGTCATTGTGATCGGGGTTCTTTACTGGTTCCTGAAGGGCTTCTTAGGGGGCATCCTTGAGCGTCGCCGCCAAGCGATTCTGAAGGACCTCGAGGATTCCGAAGGCCGGTTGCGTCAGGCCACAACCGATCTGGCTCGAGCCCAAGAAGACCTCGCTGCTGCTCAGCAGAAAGCAGAGAAAATCCGCTCTGACGGCAAGGCCCGAGCTGAAGCCATCCGCAAGGACGGTGAAATGCGCACGATCAATGCCATGGCTGCTGTTAAGCAGGATGCTTTGGCTGATCTCAATGCAGAAGGTGCTCGCCTCACCGAACAATTGCGCCGCGAGGCTGCACTCGCCGCCATCGACAAGGTGATGACCGAACTTCCTGGACGTCTCGATCAAGCGGGACAGTCCCGGTTGATTGATGCCTCTATCAGCAACCTGGAGGACGCCTGATGCCACTGCTCAACACTCTGGCAACTCCGTACGCCGAGGCTCTTCTTCAGGTCACTGACGGTCGCAGTGAATCCGATGATGTTGCCGCACAGTGCAAGGAACTCCTTGCGGTCTGGGATTCCAGCACCGCCTTGCGCGACGCCATGACATCTCCGGTTCTTGAGCCTGCTGCCAAGAAACAGGCCCTGGCACAACTGCTGGCTGAGCAGATCAAGCCTTCACTGATGAACCTTCTCAAGGTTCTCGCTGATCGCCAGCGTTTGACTGCACTCGATGCCGTCCTGCGCCGCTACCTGGAGCTGTATCGCGAATCGCGCAACATCTCCCTGGCACACGTGCGCTGCGCACAGGCTTTGTCTGATGACCAAACCAAAGCCCTCACTGCAAAGGTTCAGTCCATGGTCGGAACCGGTTCCGTTGAGATTGATCTCACCATCGACGCCAGCCTGATCGGTGGTTTCGTGATCAACATCGGCTCTCAAGTCATCGACGCCAGCCTCTCTGGCCAGGTTCGTCGCCTTGGTCTTTCGCTCGCGAAGGCGAGCTGAGCACCTCTCTCTTCACCCCCACGCTCCTCCTCTCACGCCCTTTTCCAGGGTTTACCCGCCATGGTTTCCATCCGTCCCGACGAGATCAGCGCCATCCTCAAACAGCAGATTGAGGACTACGACAAGTCTGTTTCGGTCAGCAATGTGGGTTCCGTCCTGCAGGTGGGCGACGGCATTGCTCGTGTCTACGGCCTTCAGCAAGTGATGGCCGGTGAACTCGTTGAGTTCGAAGACGGCACCGAAGGTATTGCGCTCAATCTCGAAGACGACAATGTCGGCGCAGTGCTGATGGGTGAGGGCCTGGGTATCCAGGAGGGGAGCACCGTTCGCGCCACCGGAAAGATTGCATCGGTCCCCGTTGGTGATGGTCTTCTTGGCCGTGTGGTGAACCCTTTGGGTGTTGCTCTCGATGGCAAGGGTGACCTGGGCACAACCGAGTCTCGCCTGATCGAATCCCCCGCTCCCGGCATCATTCAGCGGAAGTCGGTGCATGAGCCGATGCAAACGGGCATCACCGCGATCGACGCGATGATTCCCATCGGTCGCGGCCAGCGTGAGCTGATCATTGGCGACCGTCAAACCGGCAAAACAGCGATCGCGATCGACACGATCCTCAATCAGAAGGATCAGGACGTGGTTTGCGTTTATGTGGCCATCGGTCAGAAGGCTGCGTCTGTCGCCCAGGTGACTGAGGTGCTGCGTGAGCGTGGTGCCCTCGATTACACCGTGATCGTGGCCGCCAATGCCTCTGATCCTGCTGCTCTTCAGTATCTGGCGCCTTACACCGGTGCGTCGATTGCCGAGTACTTCATGTACAAGGGCAAGGCCACCTTGGTGATCTACGACGATCTCTCCAAGCAGGCTCAGGCTTATCGCCAGATGTCTCTGCTTCTGCGTCGTCCGCCCGGTCGTGAGGCTTATCCCGGCGACGTGTTCTACTGCCACAGCCGACTTCTCGAGCGTGCCGCCAAGTTGTCCGATGCCATGGGCAAAGGTTCGATGACGGCACTGCCCATCATCGAGACCCAGGCAGGTGACGTGTCGGCCTACATCCCAACCAACGTGATTTCCATCACCGATGGTCAGGTGTTCTTGAGCTCTGATCTGTTCAACTCCGGCCTGCGTCCTGCCATCAACGTGGGTATTTCCGTGAGCCGCGTTGGTGGTGCAGCTCAAACCAAGGCCATCAAGAAAATCGCCGGCACGCTCAAGTTGGAGCTGGCTCAGTTCGATGAACTTGCCGCCTTCTCCCAGTTCGCATCCGATCTTGATGCGGCAACCCAGAAGCAGCTCGGCCGTGGCAAGCGTCTGCGCGAACTGCTCAAGCAGCCTCAGTTCAGCCCTCTGATCCTTGCTGAGCAGGTGGCCATCGTTTATGCCGGTGTGAAGGGCCTGATCGACGACGTGCCTGTGGACCAGGTGGTTCAGTTCTCTCGCGAGCTCCGCGAGTACCTCAAGAGCAACAAGCCTGAGTTCATCGAAAAAATCCAAACCGAGAAGGTTCTCAGCCCTGAAGCTGAGACCATGCTCAAAGAGGCCGTCGCTGAAGTCACTTCCACCATGCTGGCAACGGCCAACTGAGGTCCTGAGACATGGCAAATCTCAAAGAGATCCGCGATCGGATCAAATCAGTTAAAAACACACGCAAGATCACCGAGGCTATGCGTCTTGTCGCGGCAGCCAAGGTGCGTCGTGCCCAGGAGCAAGTTCTGCGCAGTCGGCCTTTCGCCGATCGCCTGGCCAGGCTCCTGGAAAATCTTCAGGCGCGCATGCGCTTTGAGGATGCTGACGCCCCCCTGCTTGAGGATCGTCCCCTTGAGACGGTCACTCTCATGGCGGTCACAGGTGATCGTGGCTTGTGCGGTGGCTACAACGCCAACATCATTAAGCGCACCGAGCAGCGCTTTGAAGAGCTGCAGAGCAAGGGTTACAAGGTGAATCTTGTGTTGATCGGTCGCAAGGCCATCAGCTATTTCACCAATCGCAGCTATCCGATTCAGGCCACATTCACTGGCTTGGAGCAAGTGCCAACGGCTGATGAAGCTGGATCTGTGGCGAATGAAGTGTTCGCTGAGTTTCTTTCTGAAACAACCGATCGGGTTGAAATCATCTTCACCAAGTTCATCAATTTGGTGAGCTGCAAGCCGGTTGTGCAGACCCTGCTTCCGCTCGATCCCCAAGGCATCGCTGATGCTGATGACGAGATCTTCCGCCTCACCACCAAAGATGGCGATCTCCGGGTGGAAACAGGTTCTGCTCCTGCCAATGCGCAACCAGAACTCTCTTCTGAGATCGTGTTTGAGCAGAGCCCGGATCAGCTCTTGAATGCGCTTCTGCCTCTTTACCTTCAGAACCAGGTGCTGCGCTCTCTTCAGGAGGCTGCGGCCTCGGAGCTCGCCAGTCGTATGACGGCGATGAACAATGCCAGCGACAACGCCAAGGCTCTAGCCAAAACTCTGACTCTTGATTACAACAAAGCCCGTCAGGCTGCGATTACTCAGGAGATTTTGGAAGTGGCTGGTGGAGCTGCTGCTGTCGGTTAACGACACACGCATCCATCGCAATTGTGCAAAGCCGGCCTCAGGGCCGGCTTTTTTTGATGAGAGTTTTCTGCAGCGTTGTGCATGACCGATGCTGGAGATCTGCCGCTCGCTCGTTGTGGAGCTTCATGCCCTTTTTCCCACAGTGGTGGCCACAGAGCGGATGGCGATCGACCCTCTAACGCTGGCCGGCCAGATGCAGACACTGCTGAACCTGCGCGGCGAGGCGATCAGCAATCCCGATGAAGGTTGTGCATGGACCGGAGATCTCCATGGCATCTGGCAATTGCATCAACATCCCGACTTCCAGCCGCTAGCGGACGAGGTGATGGCACGCGTTTGGATGTATCTGGAGCGCACAGGATTTGATCTTGACCAGATTGCCTTGCACCTCCAACGCTGTTGGCCTGTGCTCAGCACGACTGGGCAAGTGGTGGGTCGGCATCACCATCCCAATGCCCATGTGAGTGCCGTCGTGTATCTCAGTGGTGATGGTCAGGGGCAGGAGGGAGCCCTCTGTCTGCACGCAAGGCATCAACTCAATGAGCTGGTTCCAGGGCTTGCTGTAGGTCATGGTGGGCCCATTCGCGATCATCACCCTCACAATCAGGGGCTCTGGACTGTGAACCCTGAACCCGGTCTTTTGGTGATCTTCCCGTCCCGGCTGGATCACAGTGTTGGCCAGAACAATGATGAGGAGTCGCTCCGGGTGTCCATCAGCTTCGACTTCGTGCTCACGGCCCAGGCTGCGTCCGCGCCTGCGGAATTCCTCGCGCCCCATCCCCATCAGTGGCAAGGCTGTGAGCGCCAGTTGTCCTGAGAGAATGCGCGCTTCAAGGACTATCTCGAACGGATGAGCGACTCCACGGCAGCGACCTTCGCCATCAGCGTTGAGCTGGATGGACAGACCCATCAGTTTCAGTGCGGTGCCGATCAAACTGTGCTCGCAGCCGCAGAATCTGCGGGCGTGGCCGTTCCCAGCTCCTGTTGCGCTGGTGTGTGCACGACCTGTGCCGCCCGCATCCTTGATGGCACTGTGCATCAACCGGATGCCATGGGCGTGAAGGAAGAGCTCCGCCAGGACGGCTTTGCATTGCTGTGCGTGAGTTATCCACGCTCAGATCTCAAGGTGCTCGCAGGACAGGAGGATGCTCTCTATGAAGCGCAGTTTGGCCAGTATCAGAAGTGAAACTTGAATCACTTCAGCTGCAGCTGGTGCTTCCGGCGCACGAAACAGCCCGTGACTGGCGCGGCAGGATCCTGGAGCATCTGCGCCTTCATGGCGAACCCCTGCGTTGGGCCATCACCTCGGCCGATGCCGCACCAGAGGGTGGATCTGAGGTGTTGATTGAAGCGGTGATGCTTCAGCACACGGGGTGAGCTCATGGCGGCCGTCTTCCCCACACTGATGATTGTGCCCACGGGCATTGGATGCGAGATCGGAGGTTATGCCGGCGATGCGCTTCCAGCTGCGCGGTTACTCGCGGCCGCTTCGGGCTGTCTGGTGACCCATCCCAACGTGATGAACGGAGCGGCTCTTTATTGGAGCGATGAGCGCATTTTTTATGTGGAGGGATGGGGGCTTGATCGGTTTGCAGCCGGGGAGTTGGCGCTGCGTGGAGGACGGCGGCAGCGCATCGGCCTGCTGCTCGATGCTGCGATTGAACCGTGTCTTCGAGACCGCCACTTGCAGGTTGCCGATGCCTGTCGCGCCACCCTCGGCCTGGAGATTGGTCCTGTGGTCACCACGGATGTCGCCCTCGGAGTGACGCTTCGGCAAGGGGAGAGTGGGGTGAGCTGGGGCTCGCTCGAGCATCCGGATGCGCTGCTTCGCGCTGGGGAGACACTGCGAGACGCTGGAGCATCGGCGATCGCCGTGGTGGCCCGATTCCCAGATGACTGCGGCAGTGAGGCTCTGGAGGCCTATCGCCATGGAAGCGGCGTGGATGGGTTGGCTGGTGCGGAGGCGGTGATCAGCCATCTGCTTGTGCGGCATCTTCAGATCCCCTGTGCCCACGCACCGGCTCTGGCTCCCTTGCCGCTGGACCCTCAGCTGGATCCGCGGGCGGCAGCCGAAGAGTTGGCGCATACCTTTCTTCCCTGTGTTCTCGTGGGGCTCAGTCGCGCCCCGGATCTGATTCAGTCGGCAACGGCGCAGCCCGGGGATCTTCTGGCCTCCGGCCTCAGGGCCCTTGTGGTGCCGGAGGGTGCTTTGGGGGGGGAGGCCGTCCTGGCCTGCTTGGAGCGGAACGTTCCAGTGATTGCCGTCAGCAACCCTTCGGTGCTTCAGGTGTCGTCGCAATCCCTCGGACTCGAGGATCGGGTGATTGCCGCTGCGTCCTACGCCGAAGCCGCCGGGCTGGTGCTGGCGATGCGGGAGGGGGTGGCGTTGCCATCGCTGCAGAGGCCCCTTGTGCCTCTCAAACCTTGCTCCATCGCTCGAGACTGATCGCATGGCCAGGGGGTTCGCAGGGTCTGCTGCTGATCGGTCGGCTTGTCCTTGTGGGTCCGGAGCCCCGTTGGCGTCATGCTGCGGTGCTTTTCATCAGGGCCTGGCGAAGGCACAAACGGCTGAACAACTGATGCGGTCGCGCTACAGCGCTTATGCGCTGGGTGAGATTGCGTATCTGATGGCCACCCACCCTGAGCCACAGACATCGCTTCAGCAACGGCGCCGCGAGCTTCGGGCCAGCAGCCGCCAGGTTCGATGGATCGCACTCGAAATCCTGGCCGTGGAGCGTGGTGGCATCGAGGATTGCCAGGGCACGGTTCAGTTTGCTGCGCATTGCATTGCCTCTGGGCAGCGCAGGTGTCTTGAGGAAACCTCGTTGTTTGAGCGGCGGGATGGGCAGCTCAGTGGTGATTGGCTTTACATCCGCGCCCTGTGACAACCTCAGCGCAGGCATGCCATGGGATGGCGTGGCGGAACGTTTAAGGCCTTTGCAACGCCGGGGTGGCAGACCGCACCTTTCACGGTGTTGAGGCCCGACAACAATTCCGGTCGCTCGGTGACGGCTTCTTCCAGTCCCCGTCCAGCGATGCCAAGGATGTAAGGCAGCGTGACACTGACCAGGGCTTCGGTGGACGTGAACGGCACGGCTCCCGGCATGTTCCCAACGGCGTAGTGCTGCACGCCATGAATGTTGATCGTGGGATCGGTGTGCGTGGTTTCCCTGCTCGTGGCGATGCAACCCCCCTGGTCGATGGCCACATCCACGATGGCCGAACCCGGTTTCATCTGTTTCACCATGTCGTCGTCCACCAGGGTCGGCGCCCGTCCGCCTGGTGTGAGCACGGCACCGATCAGCAAATCGGCGGTGGGCACGAGTCGTTCCAGCAGTCCCCGACTGCTCACCACACTCATCAAGCGTCCCCGGCGGTCGGCTTCCAGGCTGCGCAACCGCTCCGGTGATCGATCCAGCAGCATCACCTCGGCATCCATGGCCGCTGCAAGCCGGGCTGCGTTCCAGCCGACAGTGCCGGCGCCAAGAACCACCACCCGTGCCGGTTGAACACCGGTGCAGCCACCGATCAGCACGCCACGGCCGCCATTGGGTCGTTCGAGCAGGCGTGCGCCCACCTGAGCAGCGAGACGGCCGGCAATTTCACTCATCGGCGCCAGCAGCGGCAGGCTGCCGTTTTCCAACTGCACCGTCTCATAGGCCACACCCGTTGTTCCTGCATCCAGAAGGGCCTGTCCCACCTGGGGGTAGGCCGCGAGGTGCAGATACGTGAAGAGCACCATGTCGTCGCGCAGCAGGCCGAATTCCTCCACCTGCGGTTCCTTCACTTTCACCACCAGGTGAGCGGCCCAGGCCTCGTCCCGGTCGACCATGCGGGCCCCCGCTGCAGCAAAGGCGTCATCGCCGATGCCGGCACCAGCCCCGGCACCGTGTTGGACCCGAACCTCCAGGCCCTGGGTCACCAACTCCCTCACACCATCCGGCGTCAGGGCGACCCGTTGCTCATCAGCTTTGATCTCGGTGGGCACCCCGATGCTGGCCATCGGGGCCGTCAGAACGGAATGAGCCATGGAAGGCAGAGTCGTCTTCTCAATCTGGCTCAGATGGCTGCAATCGGCAGCCGCCAGCCACTGCCAAACGCCTGTTTGCTCACTTTCAGAAGCGGAGGGGCCTGTCGCCGCTTGAATTCAGCCCGACGGAACAACCGTTCAATGCGCTTCACATCGTCGGGATCATGTCCGGCACCGATCAGCTGCTCACCACTCATCCGCTGTTCGATCAGATCCATGAGCAAGGGGTCCAGCCGTTCGTAGTCAGGCAGGGAGTCACTGTCTTTCTGGTCTGGCCGCAGTTCGGCGCTCGGGGGTTTTTCGAGAATGGCCTGGCCGATCAATGGCCCAGAACCCCCCAGCCCCAGTTCGGCTCGACAGGCACCAGCGTCCGGGCTGTCGAGCCAATGGCAGAGAGCGAACACCGTTGATTTGTAGAGATCACCAATGACCGCCAAGCCGCCGTTCATGTCGCCATAGAGGGTGCAATAGCCCACGGCCAGTTCGGATTTGTTTCCTGTGGAGAGCAGCAGCTGGCCCTGCTGATTGGCCATCGCCATCAGCAGGGTTCCGCGGATGCGTGATTGCAGATTTTCAGCTGTGATGCCAGAGGGCTCTGCGTTCAGCGCTGGTGTGAGCGTGGCTTCAAAGCCCTCCATCAGGGTCTGAATTGGCACAATCTGCGAGGCGATCCCAAGGCGTGTTGCCAGGGCCAGTGCATCAGCAATCGATCCTGAGGAGCTCCAGGGAGAGGGCATCAGCAGGCTCTGCACGTGGTCAGGCCCCAGAGCAGCGGCCGCGATCACCGCGACCAAGGCCGAATCGATGCCGCCACTGAGTCCGAGTAGCGCCGCCTTGAATCCGCACTTGGTCGCATAGTCCTTGACCCCGGTCACCAGGCCACGGAACAGCGCCTCGAGGTCGTCGTCTGGGGTGTTCGCTTGTTGATGCGCGCGGCTGGGCTGCTCCAGCCGGTCAGTGGATGATGCCGCTGTCCAGACCTCTGTGCTGACGGCGAATTCGGGCAACTGAAGCAGTGGGGTGTCGTCTCCCGGAGCGATCACGAAGCTGGCGCCATCGAAGATCAGCTCATCGTTCCCCCCCACTTGATTCACGTACACCACAGGACACTGCAGACGTTCAGCGGCCCGGGCCGCCAGCTCATGGCGGAGGGTGCCCTTTCGTCTGCTGAATGGGGATGCCGAGCAGTTGATCAAGGCATCAAGGCGTTCGGGGATCAAGCTGGCAATGGGATCCGGGCCCACCAGGCGTTGCCCATGGAGCTCCTCATCCACCCAGAGGTCTTCGCAGATGCTGAGGCCGAGCTGCCAGTCGCGGTTGTTGACGCGCAGGCTGAGGGTGGATGGACTGCTGCTGGCGCGGAAGTATCGGGTTTCGTCGAAGACGTCGTAGCTGGGCAACAGCTGCTTGCGGGCGACGACCTGCCATCCCCTCGCCTGCACCAGAGCCAGGGCGTTGAAGAGCCGGGGGTGTTGCTGGTCTGGGGCCACCTCGGCCACTCCAACGAGGAGGGCCACATCCAATTGTTCGGCGTGCAAGCGTTGCTGCAGCTGGTCGAGAGCCTGTTGCTGCTGCTCCAGGTGCGCGGCGCTGAAGAGCAGATCCCTTGGTGGGTAGCCCCAGAGGGATAGCTCTGGTGTCACCAGCAGGTCTGCCGAGACCTTGCCGTTGACCTCGGTGGCGGCCAAGGCGGCGTGAATGCGATCGGCATTCCCCAGAAGGTCGCCCACCACCGGATTGATCTGGGCCAGGGCGATACGCATCAGCACTCAGGCGGAAGAGGAGTGGAAGCCGTAAAGATTGTGCTCCAACAGCAGAGGCCAGAGCGTGTCGGGAATTTGATCATCCCCTGTGGCTTGGCGCACGGCGGAGCTGGCGGTGGCTGGGATGTCGAGGGACAGAATCCTTGGGCGGGCACCGAGGCCTTCGAGGGTTTGGACGTGATCGGCCTGTAAGGGCCAGCCCTTGCGCGGAACAATGCCCAGTTCACAGAGACCGAGCCACTGCTCGCAATCTTTCCAACGCGGGATCTGCGTGGCCAGATCGCTGCCAACGACAAAGCACAAAGGGGATTGAGGCCAGCGCTGTCGCGCGCGTTCCAGGGTGGTGATGGCATAGGGACTGCTGAGGTCCTGGGCCAGTTCCAGGCGTGGGTTGTCGATGGTCTGAACGACACAACCCAGCAGGTCGCTGCGCTGCTTGAGTTCTGCACCGTGGCGCTTGGACGGGTTGTCACTGGCCCACGTCACCACGCGCTGGAACTCGCCGAGAAGTCCTTCCAGGAGGGCCTGATGTCCAAGGGTGGGCGGATCCGCGCTGGTGCCCAGCAGTGCAATTGAGTCTCTGCTCATGGCAGTAGCGATTTCAACGCCGGCCGCGTTGGGGCATCCGGCCAGCGATGCATCAATCCGACCAGCCCGCGATCGGTGCGGGAGAGCCGGCGCATCATGCTGATGGGTATCGGCTGGTTGCGGCGACCACGGCCGCGCTCCTCCAGAAGCCAGCGGGCTGTCATCCGCCCGGTGCGGCGGGTGGTGTGGACCGCCAGAGCCGCCTGGGCCACGGCCACCGGAGCCGCCGGAGCCAGGCTGAGCCCTGCACTGAAGGGAGCCGCCAGCAGGAGCAGCTGGCGAATCACTCCCAGACTCATTTGCAACCCCAGCTGGGCTCCACCGATCAGGGCGTTCTGACCACCGAGCTGACGGAGCAGACGACGGGCAGCGGGGCCTCCCAGCGGAAGGTCGTACAGCGCACACAGCTGGCTCACCAAGGCGGCATCACAGGCCATGCCTCCTGCAAGATCAAGCAGCAGCAAGGGGTTGGCAGCAAGGGCCGCTGCTTTGAGCGCGGCATAGCGACCGATCAGCCCCTGCGCTTCCCGACGGCGGCGCAGCAGGCGGCCGGTTTCGAGCTGCTGCTGAATGCTTGTTGCCTGGCGCAGGCCGTTCAAGAGCAGCAGGCTTGCGCCGTGCTCAGCCAGCAGTGCGGTGAGATGGGTCTCCAGACGCGCGACATCCGCTGGCTGCTTTTGGCTGCGGATGCGTCCGTCATTGAGTTGCACAGCCCGTCTCGGTGCCGCTGCGGCGACGACCGGCCCGGGGAGCCCTTTCGGCAGGCGGCGTTTGATGCTGGCGAGCAGAGGGGCCAGCTCTTCGGCGGGCCAACAATCGCTGCGATTCAACACGGTGAGCACCGGTTTTCCCTTGGTCTGGAGGGTCGCCAGTGCATCGAGCTCAATCTGGGTGATGTCCCCATCCAGCACCAGCAACACGAGGTCGGCGTTCATGGCCACCCGTCCGGCAAGGCGGGCTCGGGCTGGGCCATCGACCTCATCGATCCCCGGTGTGTCCACCAGGTCGACGCCTTGCAGGCCTGGGACTGGCTTGGGCCAGGGAGTGCTCTGCTGTTGCCTTGTGCAGCCATGGGCCACGTCCGTGGCCATCAGCGACTGGCCCACGAGGGCGTTGACCAAACTCGACTTGCCGACGCCAACCCGGCCGAACACGGCGATGCGCAGCCGGCTCTGCTCCAGTCGCTGGAGCTGGTGGTCCAGCGTGATGAGAGCACCGCTTAAAAGCCCTCGCTCACGGGGCGTCAGGTTCAGCTGGTCTTTCCACAGCCGCAACACTGTCGCCTTGGATGCCATCGCGGTGGGGTTGGTCATGGGGAACCGCTTCCTCCGCCCTTCCGCCACCACCCAGCCAGAACCGCCAAGACGGCATCGGGACCGATCACACCGACGAAGCCCCCGAATTCATCCACCACGACGCGCACGCCGGCATTGTCACGACGAAACGCAGTCAGCAGTCGATCAGCGCGGATCATCTCCGGGACGAATTCTGCGGGTTCGCTCAGGTCCAAGGGGGTGAGCTGACCACGGTTTTGAACCAGCGCGCTCAGAAGACTGTCGCGGTTGGCCACACCCAGAACCTTGTCCACTGCGTCGCCGAGCACGACCCACCACTGGGCTTCATTGTCGATCAGCGCGTCCCGCAGTTCATCCAGGCGGGTGGCCCCATCCAGGGTGGGCGCTGCCACCCGCGGGATCATCAGATCGCGGGCGGTGAGATCGTTGAGCTGGAACACCTTGGCGATCATGGCGGCCTCATCCGCTTCGATCTGACCTTTCTGAGAACCAAGCCTGGCGAGAAGCCTGATCTCTTCCTCATCCGTGCTGATCTCGCTCTCCTCAGTGATGGCCGGCAGCAGGCGTTCGAGCAGCAGAACCAGGGGGCGCATCATCACGCCCAGCCAGTGCAGCACCGGGGCACTGGCCAGAGCCACTGGCAGAGCCAGGCGACTACCGATCGCTTTGGGCAGGATCTCGCCAAGCAGAATCACCAGAACGGTGAGACTGACCGAAAACAGAGGCAGCGCCACATTGCTGCTGTCCATGCGTTTGAACAGCCAGGCGGCATAGCCCCCAAGCATCAGGCTGCCGAAGATGTTGAAGCCGTTGTTGGCGATCACCAGCACCGACAGGGTGCGTCCCAGGCGCTGGCGCAGCTGCGCAAGTCTGCGGGCACCAGCGACTGGCCGCGGGCGGGCGGCGAGCTCGTGGACGCGGATGGGATTGACCGTGAGCAAAGCGGCCTCCACACCCGAGCAGAGAGCGGATCCCGCCAGCACCACCACCACCAGGATCAGCAGGATCAGCAGGTCGGAGGTCATGGGGGTGCGCTTTGCCTGCCATCCTGACTGTTACTCGGCAACCTGTCTCTTTCGTGGCTGAATGCACCCCCCTCATTGATGTTGCTTGTCATGCGGATCGTCGTGAGCGATTCATGCAAGATCTGGGGGGTGCAGCTGCGGTCATCCCCGCTGCCACCCTGGTCACCCATCATGCCGATACGGAATGGCCGTTCCGTCAGGACAGCGATTTCTGGTACCTGACCGGTTTTGATGAGCCAGATGCGGTGGCTCTGCTGCTGCCCCATCGGCCGGAGGGGGAACGGTTTGTGCTGTTTGTGAACCCTCGCGAACCAGCCGCTGAGGTTTGGACCGGACGTCGCTGGGGGTGCGAGGGGGCCGTGGAGTCTTTCGGTGCTGATATCGCCCACCCTCGCTCTGAGCTTGAGCAGCGGCTTCCCGACTATCTGAACGGTGCTGAGGGCATCGCCTTCCGCGTCGGTCGCCATCCCGCCATTGAGCCGTTGGTGGTTGCCGCCTGGGCCGGGCAACTCGATCGTGCTTCGCGAACCGGGAGCGCGGCCTTGGCCTTGCTGGCTCCCTGTTCCTTGCTGCATCGCATGCGCCTGCGCAAGGAGCCGGCGGAGCTGGAGCGTCTGCGCGAGGCCGGGCGGATTTCGGCCGCCGCCCATGAGCTGGCCCGTTCCGTCGTCAAACCCGGGATGCGCGAACGACAGGTTCAGGCCTTGATCGAAGAGCATTTCCTC
Organism: Synechococcus sp. CS-197; assembly: GCF_025128215.1. NCBI lineage: Bacteria > Bacillati > Cyanobacteriota > Cyanophyceae > Synechococcales > Synechococcaceae > Synechococcus > Synechococcus sp. CS-197. The sequence goes on from NZ_JAHLZC010000017.1 coordinate 80,357, forward strand.
GATCAAGGGGCCCGTGGTGTGGCTTATGGATCCATCGTGGCGGGGGGGGATAACGCCTGCGTTCTTCATTACATCGAGAACAACGCCGTGCTTCAGGACGGCGATCTTCTGCTGATCGATGCCGGCTGCTCACTGCCGGACTACTACAACGGCGACATCACGCGAACGTTCCCGGTGAATGGTCGCTTCAGCGGCGAGCAGCGTGAGCTCTACAGCCTTGTGCTGGCTGCGCAACAGTCCGCGATAGACAGTGTGCGACCTGGTCAGACCGCTGAGGGTGTGCACGACACGGCCGTGCGCGTTCTGGTGGAGGGCTTGGTGAGCCTCGGTCTCCTGCAGGGGGATGTGGATGGCCTGATTGAACAGGGCGCGTACCGCCATCTCTACATGCACCGCACCGGCCATTGGCTCGGCCTGGATGTTCATGATGTGGGTGCTTATCGGCTTGGCGAGCATCACGTGGAGCTGGAACCCGGCATGGTGCTCACCGTGGAGCCCGGCCTCTACGTGAGCGATCGTCTGCCGGTTCCTGAAGGGCAACCCAGCATCGACGAACGCTGGAAGGGCATCGGCATCCGCATCGAGGACGACGTGGCTGTGAGGAAACTCGACGAGGTGCCTGAAGGCCACGAAGTGCTCAGCGCCAACGCCCTCAAGTCGGTTCAGGCCATGGAGCGCTGATCTCAGACCAGATCCAACATCAGCCAGAACAGGAACACCACCAGAAGCATCAACCCTTCGCTCCCGAGCACCTTCGGATGGGGGCGAAGCAGGAAGAGGGTGAGAGCCAGCAGCACCATGGAGGCGGGCTCAAGGCCCAAAACCACCTCAGAACCGATGATCTGCCCGATGATGAGCACCGCGGGAACGGTGAGGCTGATCGTGGCCAAAACCGATCCGAAGAGGGTGTTGAGGGCCCGCTGCAGCTGGCCGCGGCGCGTGGCCTGGATCGCGTTCAACGCCTCCGGAATCAGGATCAGCATGGCCACGAGGATGCCAGCCAGAGCACCGGGCAGTTGCAGTTCGTTCACGCCCCGCTCGATCAGCTGACCCATGGACTCAGCGATCAGCACCACCACTCCGAGACTGGCGACCAGCAGGCCGCCCGCCCGCCAGGGTCGGTGCTTGCGGTTGAGGCCTCCAGGGGTGTTGCCGCTGTTGAGAGATGCCCGCTCCTGTGCATCCATGAAGAAACAGCGGTAAGGCCCCATCTGGTTGATCAGGAAGATCACGTAGACGCCGACGGCGACCACGGACAGCACCGCTTCGATCGGCAGGCTGAATTCACCCTCTGGGGAGTCCGTGCTGAAGTTGGGAATGATGAGGACGAGAACGCTCATCGTGCTGATGAGGTTGTAAAAGACCATCGAGCCGGCCATGTTCGGGCCCGAGAGGTCCTCCTCACTCATGGCTGCATCAGACTCCAGCTTCTGTCTGGATTGCCTGGAGGTGATCGCCATGCATAACCCGGTGATGCCGGTGAGGGCGATCATCAGCACGGAGAACATCGAGTCACGGGCGAGCGTGGGGTTCTGTTCGCCGGTGATCATGGTGCTGCCGATGAGGGCCAGCTCGATCACGATCACAGAGCCTGTGAGCACAAGGGTCCCGTAGGGCTCGCCGAGCGCCTCCGCCAGCAGCTCGGCCTGATTGGCCACTTGCTGGGAGAGGAGCACCACAACGGCTCCCAGGATTAGGAGTCCAGCAATGATTAAGCCGGCTTCACTGGCCAGCAGCCAATCCAGCACTCCGCTGAAACTGAGCAGGGCGAGCACGCCGCCTCCGAGGGCGAGGGTTGACAGCTCGTTGCGGATCTCCATGACCGAAGAGGACAGTGGCGATCGGCTGTTCATGGACGCCTGGGGGTGTTCACAGGCCACACGTTGGCAGTCCTTTCAGCGCTGTGCCGCGGATTCCAGCCATTCAGTCACGGCCATGGTGCTGCTCAGGATGTGGTCAGCACCGGCCTCCATCAACCGCTGTTCGTAAGCACGACGCTCCACAGGGTGAGCGTGAAGGTGCGGAGGGGCGACGGCCAGGCTGATCCAGGTTCGTTCTGGTTGCTCAGCCCTGGCACGGATGACGGTTTGAACGTCGGCCACGGTGTCCCCGAGATAGGCCACGGTGGTTGCTTCGCTGCTGGTGAGGAGGGATTCACTCATCTGCCGCAGTCCGGTGGGATCCGGCTTGTCGGGAGCATCGCCCATGGCGATCAAGGGCGGGGCGTTGAGCCCCAGGCGCTGCTCCAGTACGAAGCGGGCGGAGGGGGGTTCTGCGCCGCTGACGAAGCCCCAGGCCCATCCGTGGGCATGAAGGGTCTCAAACAGGGACGCATTCACCAGGAGCGGCTCATCGCCGATGAAACCAGTCCAGTTTTCCGGTGAGTCTTCTGGATCGCCCCCGAAATAAAACCCGCTGAACACCGCGATCAGAGCATTGCGTTCCGGCAGGGGCGATCCATGCCGTCTCAACAGCTCGAGGCTTGCATCCCAATCGTTGTTCCATCGCCCTTCTCCCTTGAGATCATCGATCTGCGACGGACTTGGTCGCCAGTTGCTGTAGTGCTCAACCGTTGCCTGCAAGGCACGGCGGTAGCTTCCGGCCACGTCCCGAATCACGCCGTCGATATCGAACAACAGGAGTTGGTGGGGATCGCTTGGCAAGCTCAGGTGATGAAGGGTTAAGGCGGCTGTTAGGTTAGTTGTTTGTCCTTAATCCTTGAGCGCTGACACCATGACGGTTTCCGAAGGCGCTGCCGTCGACCAGGAGGTCGCCACCGAGGCAGCAGCAGCTGATCAGGCACCGCAAACCACTGATGCCGATCAGCAGCAGGAGCCGAAGGAAGGCCGCCCTGTCATGCGCGGCGGTAGCGCTGCCTTGGCCTCTGCCACCATCGACGCCGACGGTGTTCCTTCCGGCTACACACCCAAAGCGGACGAAGGACGTTTTCTCCTGAAGATCCTTTGGCTCCCTGACAATGTGGCTCTGGCCGTGGATCAAATCGTCGGCGGTGGTCCAAGCCCTTTGACTGCCTACTTCTTCTGGCCTCGTGAAGATGCCTGGGAAACGCTCAAGAGTGAGTTGGAAGGAAAGTCCTGGATCACCGATAACGAGCGTGTTGAAGTGCTCAACAAAGCCACTGAAGTGATCAATTACTGGCAAGAGGAAGGCAAGGGCAAGAGCCTTGAGGATGCCAAGCTCAAGTTCCCCGACGTCACCTTCTGCGGTACCGCCTGAATCGCGCGCACACCAAGCGTCCATGGTTCGATCGCGACCTGCAATCACTGCAGGTCGTTTTTTTTGTTCGATCGTTCAGACATGAAAAAGCCGGGGTCGAAAACCCCGGCCTGGATGAAATCTCCGTTGATTTTGAACAATCAATCCTGATTCTTAGCCGCCTGCACGCGTGCGCGGGCACGATCGAGGGATTGTTGCGCTTTCACTTTGTCGGCTGATGCAGGCTGGCCTTCCATTTTGGAGACTTCGTTCCTTGCAGCCTGAAGATCCGATTCGGCACTGGAGGCGTCAATGGAACTGCCGAGCTCAGCAGAATTCACCAACACGGTGACATCGTCAGCATCCACTTCCGCAAAACCGCCCATCAGCGCGATGGACTTCCAGCCGCCATCGGCACGAACACGCAGGACACCCACATCCAGCGCTGCGAGCAAGGACACGTGGCCGGGGAGAATTCCAAGCTGACCAGTGGTGCTTGGAAGAATCACCTCGTCAGCTGAACCGTCGAACACACTCTGGTCGGGTGCCAGCACGCGGAGGGTGAGGGACATGGAAGGGGAGGACTTGGGGTCGGGGCGTTGGAGCTAAATCGTGATGGTGGGGACCGGCGTTGAACGGCGGTCCCCGGAAGCGTCACTTGGCTTCTGCCGCGATCTTCTCGGCCTTGGCCTTGACCTGGTCGATGTTGCCGACGAGGTAGAAGGCCTGTTCGGGGAGGTGGTCGAGCTCACCAGCGAGGATCTGGTTGAATCCGGCGATGGTTTCTTCCAGCTTCACGTACACACCTGGCATTCCGGTGAAGATCTCAGCCACGAAGAAGGGCTGGGAGAGGAATTTCTCGATCTTGCGGGCGCGATCCACGGTGCGTCGGTCATCTTCAGAAAGTTCATCAAGACCAAGAATGGCGATGATGTCTTGAAGCTCCTTGTAGCGCTGCAGTGTGGACTGCACGGCACGCGCTGTTTTGTAGTGCTCCTCACCCACAACGGCGGGCTGGAGCATGGTGCTGGTGGAGTCCAGGGGATCCACAGCGGGATAAATGCCCTTGGAGGCCAGGCCGCGGCTCAGCACGGTGGTGGCGTCGAGGTGAGCAAAGGTGGTCGCAGGAGCCGGGTCTGTGAGGTCGTCAGCGGGAACGTAAACGGCCTGAATGGAAGTGATGGACCCTTCCAGGGTGGACGTGATGCGCTCCTGAAGCTCACCCACGTCGGTGCCCAGGGTGGGCTGATAACCCACTGCGGACGGCATGCGGCCCAGGAGAGCGGAAACCTCAGAGCCGGCCTGCACGAAGCGGAAGATGTTGTCGACGAACAGGAGAACGTCCTGCTTGTTCACATCACGGAAGTGCTCAGCCATGGTGAGAGCGGAGAGACCCACGCGCATGCGGGCGCCGGGGGGCTCATTCATCTGGCCGTAGCAAAGGGCCACCTTCGACTTGGAGAGGTCTTCGGCATTGATCACGCCGGAATCCTTGAACTCCTCGTAGAGGTCGTTGCCTTCGCGGGTGCGCTCACCCACGCCACCGAACACGGACACGCCACCGTGCTCCTTGGCGATGTTGTTGATGAGTTCCTGAATCAGAACGGTTTTGCCCACACCGGCACCTCCGAAGAGGCCGACTTTTCCGCCCTGGCGATAGGGGGCGAGAAGGTCGATCACCTTGATACCGGTTTCGAAAACCTTGGGCTTGGTTTCCAGTTCGGTGAGTTTGGGGGCTGAACGGTGAATGGGTGCCGTTGCCGAAGCGTTCACAGGGCCCTGTTCATCGACGGGCTCGCCGAGAACGTTGAAGATTCGGCCGAGGGTTGCTTCACCCACGGGAACGCTGATCGGAGCGCCTGTATCGAGCGCTTCCATGCCGCGGACGAGGCCGTCGGTGCCACTCATGGCCACGGCACGGACGCGATGGTCACCCAGCAGCTGCTGCACTTCTGCGGTGAGGGCTACCGGCTGTCCCGCCGTGTTAGTTCCCTCGATCCGGAGCGCATTGAGAATCTTGGGCAGCTTGCCGGCTGGAAATTCCACGTCCAGAACCGGGCCAATAACTTGGCGAACAACGCCCTTGGTACCGGCGGAGGCGGGAGCAGCAGCGGCCATAGGAAAGGAGGTGTGTGAGGGACGCGACGTGCGCACCCTTCTCGAGCGGCGCAACGATACCACCGCCTTGAGCGGGGCCAAAGGGTTCGGTCACCCGCACGCCGAATCCATGGTCGATGGGTGATGAGCGCACATAGGTTGGCAGTCGGTGACCTTGAGTGCCAGCTCGGGTCGCTGTCGCGCTTCGGCGCCCTGTCCCTGCTCCTGCAAGTCCCCATGGCAGCTGTTTCTCTCAGCGTCTCCACCGTCAAGCCCCTCGGCGATCGCGTGTTCGTCAAGGTTTCCGAATCCGAGGAAAAGACCGCTGGCGGCATCCTTCTTCCCGATACCGCCAAGGAAAAGCCCCAGGTGGGTGAGGTGGTTCAGGTCGGCCCCGGCAAAGCCAACGAAGACGGCTCCCGTCAGGCTCCTGAAGTCGGCGTAGGCGACAAGGTTCTCTACAGCAAGTACGCCGGAACCGATATCAAGCTCGGCAGTGACGAGTACGTGCTCCTGTCCGAGAAGGACATCCTGGCTGTCGTCAACTGAGACAGCACAGCTTCGGCTGACCATCTTCTAGTCCCTACGAACCATCGCCTCCCATGGCTAAGCGCATCATTTACAACGAGAACGCCCGCCGCGCTCTTGAGAAAGGCATCGACATCCTTGCGGAATCCGTTGCCGTCACCCTCGGCCCCAAGGGTCGCAACGTGGTGCTGGAAAAGAAGTTCGGCGCCCCGCAGATCATCAATGACGGTGTCACCATCGCCAAAGAGATCGAGCTCGAGGATCACATTGAGAACACGGGTGTTGCCCTGATTCGTCAGGCTGCTTCCAAAACCAACGATGCCGCCGGTGACGGCACCACGACCGCCACTGTTCTGGCCCACGCCATGGTGAAGGCGGGTCTGCGCAACGTGGCTGCTGGCGCCAATGCCATCACCCTCAAGAAGGGCATCGACAAGGCTTCTGATTTCCTTGTTGCTGAAATCAAGGACAAGGCCAACCCGATCAGCGACAGCAACGCCATCGCTCAGGTGGGAACCATCTCCGCCGGCAACGACGAGGAAGTGGGTCGGATGATCGCCGACGCCATGGACAAGGTCGGCAAGGAAGGCGTGATCTCCCTGGAAGAGGGCAAGTCGATGACCACCGAACTGGAGGTCACCGAAGGCATGCGTTTCGACAAGGGCTACATCTCCCCTTACTTCGCCACCGACACCGAGCGGATGGAAGCGGTGCTGGATGAGCCCTACATCCTGCTCACCGACAAGAAAATCGGCCTGGTGCAGGATCTCGTTCCTGTGCTGGAGCAGATTGCCCGCACCGGCAAGCCTCTGCTGATCATTGCTGAGGACATCGAGAAAGAAGCTCTGGCAACCCTGGTGGTGAACCGTCTGCGCGGTGTGCTGAACGTGGCGGCCGTGAAGGCCCCTGGCTTCGGCGATCGCCGTAAGGCCATGCTCGAAGACATGGCTGTGCTGACCAACGGTCAGCTGATCACTGAGGACGCCGGCCTCAAGCTCGAAAACGCCAAGATCGAAATGCTGGGCACTGCCCGCCGCGTGACGATCAACAAGGACACCACCACGATCGTTGCCGAGGGCAATGAGGTGGCTGTGCAGGCGCGCTGCGAGCAGATCAAGAAGCAGATGGACGAAACCGAGTCCACCTATGACAAAGAGAAACTGCAGGAGCGTCTGGCCAAGCTGGCCGGCGGTGTCGCTGTGGTGAAGGTGGGTGCAGCCACCGAAACCGAGATGAAGGACAAGAAGCTTCGTCTCGAGGACGCCATCAATGCCACCAAGGCTGCGGTTGAGGAGGGCATCGTCCCCGGTGGCGGCACCACCCTGGCTCATCTGGCCCCCGCCCTTGAGCAGTGGGCTGCCTCCACGCTCAGCGGTGAGGAACTGATCGGTGCCAACATCGTGGCCGCGGCTCTGACCGCTCCTCTGATGCGCATCGCAGAGAACGCCGGAGTCAACGGTGCTGTTGTGGCCGAGAACGTGAAGGCCAAGTCCTTCAACGAGGGCTACAACGCTGCCAATGGCGACTATGTCGACATGCTCGCTGCCGGCATCGTCGATCCCGCCAAGGTGACCCGTTCCGGTCTGCAGAACGCGGCATCCATTGCCGGCATGGTGCTCACCACCGAGTGCATCGTGGCGGATCTTCCTGAGAAGAAGGAAGCAGCACCGGCCGGTGGCGGCATGGGAGGCGGCGACTTCGACTACTGATCGACACCAATCAGTCGCGTCAAGCGCAATCAATCCTGTTCAACATCAAGACCCCTGCTACGGCGGGGGTCTTTTCGTGTCGGCCTGCAAGCTTTAATGGCCGGGTGTGCTCGGTTCGTGATGTTTCTGCGTCGTTGGTTGCGTGAATTCACCGAATTCTTTTTTCAAAAGGGCAATGCCCTCAACTTGGCGATCGCTGTGGTGGTTGGCACCCAGTTCCAGCAGATTGTGAATGCCATCAGTAAGGATCTGTTGATGCCTCTCCTCAACCCTTTGGTGCGGGGAGGGAACTGGCAAAACCTTGTTATCCCTTACTACGGCGGGGACTTGGCAATTGGAAAAATCTTCGATGTGATCCTCAACTCTCTGATCGTGGGTTGGGCCCTGTTCTTCATCATCAAGGCGATCAACCGCTCACAGCGAACCCTTGAAAGTGGAATGTCCACCTTCAAAGAGTCGGCTAACGCCAAGCAGGGCAACCCAGGCGATTGATTACTTCAGCCAGCCAGCGCTGAGGATGATCGCAAGCGTGAGAAACACCGCCAACGTGGTCCAGGTGATGCGGTTCAGGGTTGCCTCAGCGCTGCTGGAGCTGGTGAACGTTGAACTGCCACTGGCGGCAAGACCTCCCATGCCATCGCCCTTTGGGCTGTGGAGGAGGACAAACAGAATGAGCAGCAGGCCGCTGCCGATCCAGATCCAGGAGAGAACGGTAGTCATCATCATCTGATCCTATGGCGGGTCGGGTCAGACTGGCTGGGGCAACTTGGCGCTGGACGGCGCTGGCGTGTCAATAGCTTCAATCAAGCTTTGACCGGTCATGGCTGCAGGTTTGTCGAGGCCCAGCAGCTGCAGCAGTGTTGGGGCGATGTCCGCAAGACCACCTTCGTCGCGCAAGCGCAGCGCATTGCCCATGCCCACCAGTTTGCGCCTCTCACCCTCGACAAGAATCACAGGCACGGGATTGGTGGTGTGTGCCGTCCAGGCCTCACCATCGGCACCGCGCATGCACTCAGCGTTGCCATGGTCGGCAGTGATCATCAAGGTGCCGCCCATGCGTCCGACGGCATCGAGCAGGCGACCGATGCACTGGTCCACGGTTTGGATCGCTTCGGTGGCGGCTTGCATCACTCCCGTGTGCCCCACCATGTCCGGATTGGCGTAATTGATCACGACAAGGGAATAAATCCCCTGTTCGATGGCGGCGATGCAGCTGTCGGTGAGCGTGTCGGCGGCCATGGCCGGGGCCTGGTCATAGGTGGCCACCCGGGGAGAGGGCACCAGATGCCGGTCTTCTCCATCGAGGGGCTGCTCGATGCCGCCGTTCATGAAATAGGTCACATGAGGATATTTCTCGGTTTCCGCTGTGCGGTATTGCTTCAATCCTTCAGCAGCCACCACCTGGCCGAGGAGGTTGTCGAGGGATTCGGGAGGGAAGGCCACCTCCACGGGCAGTCCGCTTTCGTATTGCGTGAAGGTGACAACATCCAATTTGGGATGGTGCGGACGCTCAAAACCCTCGAATGCATCCAGGGTGAGGCTCTGAATGATCTGACGCGCGCGGTCGGGACGGAAATTGAACATGAGCAGGGCGTCACCGTCTTGAAGATGGCTGCTGCTCAGGCGCGTGGGCTCCAGAAATTCATCGGTGGTTCCCGCGGCGTAGCTCGCTTCGAGAACGGCTGAAGCGTCGTTGTTGCTGCAGGGATGGGCAGGATCTGTCAGCAGCGCGTAAGCGCGTGCGGTGCGTTCCCAGCGCTGGTCGCGGTCCATGGCCCAGTAGCGGCCGCACAGGCTGGCGATCTCGCCCACACCGCAGGACTGGATGGTGTCTTCGATGGTGTGCACGTAGCGCGGTGCACTCTGGGTGGGTGTGTCCCGCCCATCGGTGATCGCGTGAATGGCCACGGATTCGATCCCTTCTTCAGCAGCCCAGCGCAGTAGACCGCAGATGTGATCGACGTGGCTATGCACGCCGCCATCGGAGCAGAGCCCGAGGAGATGGAGCGTTCGGCCGCTCTCGCGCAGGCGCGCAGCCAGCTTGCTGAGCGCGGGCACTGCTGCGAGTTGGTTGGCGCGCACCGTGTCACCAATGCGCACCAGCTCTTGGCGAATGATGCGTCCTGCGCCAATCGTGAGGTGGCCGACCTCCGAATTCCCCATCTGCCCGTCAGGGAGTCCCACATGGGAGCCGCTGGCCTGGATCAAGGTGTTCGGATAGGCGTGCCTCAAGGCATCCATCACCGGGGTCTCGGCCGATCGGATGGCGTTGAAATCGCTGCCTTCACGGTCGCCCCATCCATCCAGGATCGCGAGCACCACAGGTGCCACCGACGACCTCTGTTTGGGATGTCCAGCTTGGCGATCAACCGCGTTCACTCAGCGTGTCTCCCTTCTTAAGGACTTCTCCAGATTCACAAGTTACCTCCGGATCCCTCCATCAGTGAATCGTCCGCCGCTGAACGGTCAGCTTTCGCGGACGCCCCGCCGGCTCAAACGCATAAACTCAGCGCCCTGCTCACTGGATCCATGGGGACGGGCGGCCATGATGAACGGATCGAGATTCTTTCGTCCGACGAACTGAGAAGAACGTTGATGCGCCTGGCCTCTCAAGTGCTTGAGAGCGTTGGTGGGCTTGATGATCTCGTCTTGCTCGGCATCCCGACGCGGGGTGTCCAGCTGGCTGCGGTTTTGGCGCGTGCTCTGGAAGAACAAGCTGGTCGGCCGGTGGCCAGAGGAACCTTGGATCCCACCTTTCACAGGGACGATCTCGAGCGCGTGGCCATGCGACCGGTGACAGGCACCGACCTTCCTGTGGGTGTGGAAGGGCGGGATGTGGTGCTTGTGGATGACGTGATTTTCACCGGTCGTACGGTGAGAGCGGCGCTTGAGGCGATTCAGGCCTGGGGACGTCCCCGCAGGGTTCTGCTGTTGGTGATGGTGGATCGCGGACATCGCGAACTGCCGATTCAGCCTGATTTCTGTGGGCGCACCGTTCCGACGCGTCGCTGTGAAACGATCGAACTGCGTCTGATGGACGTGGATGGTGAAGAAGGGGTGTTTCTGCGCAGAACTCAGGACGCAACCTGAAGTTCATCACTGCGGAAATGGGCCTTGTAGCGACCAAAGGCCACGATCACCGGAAGCGTTGGGCTGATCGGGCGCCCTTTCCATTCCGTCAGCACGGTGACCACCTCTCCCTCACTGCCCTGGAGATCGAAGGATGTGCCCCGATGTTCGGGATGGTTGTAGACCACCACTGATGAGGCGACGACGACCTTGTCACCAGGCTGCATGAAGTCACGAGTCAATGGGCGAATTGTCTCACGGCTTCTTCGCCTTGCAGAGGCTTTCAGGCCCCTCCTCCACCAGCACACCGCCGAGATCGGAGCAACCGGCAACGAAAGCGCTCCAAGGATCCATGCCTTCGCCAATGCGCTGTTCAACGGCCTCGTTCAGGCGTTCCAGATCCACGCTGTGATCAGGGAGATCACCGTGACTGGTGTGGCTTTGCTGATCGCGAAGGTTCTTGATGGCGGTTTCGATCTGACGTCGCAGCGGCAGGGCATGGCGCTGCCACCAGGGATGGTCGAGTTGATTCAGCACACTCAAGGCTTCCCACCATTGCTGACGCTGGACCCGCTCCTGCAGGCGCTCATGATCGACGCGATTGCGGTTCCAGGTTTCTTTCAAACTGTCGCTGAGTTGGCTCCCCGTGCGCTGCCCCCTTGTCTCGAGGGGGGACAAGGTGGCCAAGGCTGCGTCGAGGTTTCCAGCTCGGAACTGGGCCAGTGCCTTCTCGCGGACCTGAGAACGCCACTCTTTCAGCCGCTGGCGATCACTGGTCTGCTCCGCTTGGCTGCCGACTGCAGAATTCACAAGCTGGGTCTGCAGTTCCAGTGCTTTGCCTGTGTTTCCGGCTTCCCAGGTGAGCTGCGCTTGGCGGCGTCTGCAGAACGCTTGCTCGAGGGGCGCTTCTGTCCCTAGCCAACGCAGGGCGGCCAGCTGCTCTCCATAGCGCAGGCATGCATCCAGGTCGCCAGCCGCAGCAGCGTTTTCGAGGCGTTTGGGCAGCTGCTGCTCCCACCAGTAGGCGGTTCCGCAAAGCGCCAGAACGCCACCCAGCGTGGCGATCAGCCAAAAGCGGGGGAGAGGGCGTCGAAGCGCCAAGACACACTTGAAAGGAATCCCTTTCTATGGACTCCTGCGACGCCGGACATCCCGTTGTGGACGGACCGGTTACCGCACGGTGCCGAGGCTGACTCTTTCGAGGCGCCTGCCGTTGCGAAGGTCTTCCCCCTCCATGATCAGCTCGGCATGCTCATCGAGCACAAAGTGCAGTTTCAGGCAATCCTCTCCAGGCTGAGCCGGGGGATTGAGCATCAGGGTGAACGAAGGACCGGGACGCTCCTTCACAGCTGCTGCATCGGATGTGCGTTCGATCACCTGCGGAAGTCCATCGACAAGTCTCACCTCGTGGCGTGCCTCCAGCTCTGGCTCGCCCAGGACGAATTCAAGGGTGGTTTGATCCACGGCACTGGCACTCAGCACCAGCTCAAAGGGCTGGCTTGATGGCCAGGGTTGTCCTGCAACGAAGAGAGGGTGCCAGTGATGTCGGTTGCTGCGACGGTCCCAGCAGCGCAAGGCAATTCCCCGTTGCAGAAGATCGAGAATCCGAACTCCCGGTGTGAGGCTGAGGGCTCCGCGGGCGACGGCTTCCATCGGAGGTGGGGTGCAGAGAGGAACCGGGCTCATGAAGCGGGTGAGCCACGCGCGCAACTGGGGGAGATGGGCGCCTCCACCAACGATCACAACGGCGCTGAGGTCGCTGCGGCGACAGCCTTGAACGGCGGCAGACCGCAAGGTCTGATTGAGAAGCTCCTCCAGGAGCAGGAACAGTCCCCGTTCCTCCAGGATCTGGGTGAAGCGTTTGCGGTTCATCTGCAACGTGGCGGGAGTCGCCATGGCGGGACTGCTGGCCAGTTCCGTCAGTTCCTCCTCATCGTTGATGTCGGTGTTTGAAAGTCGGCATTTGAGTCGTTCGGCTGCAGCGAGACAGGCGGTGAATCCATCGCCTTCGCAAGGAAGGCCTGGCGGTTGGAGTGCGTCGAGGATCCAGCGGTCGAGATCTCGACCCCCCAGCGCGATCCCTGCTTTTCCGAGCACGCGCGCCTGACGGAGGGTTTGACGACTTTTGCTGAGGTTTCGGCTCTGGAAGCGCAGCAGCTGCGCCAGAGGTGCGGCGCGGCCTTCGCCTCCCTCCAGGGCCACGAGTGACAGATCGAGTGTGCCGCCGCCGAGGTCCACAACCAGCAATTTCGCTCCTGCCGGTAACCCCGCCCCAAGGGCTGCGGCCGTGGGCTCATCCACCATCGCGATTTCAGGAATCTGCAGCGGCGCACAGGCGTTCAGCAGCCACTGGCGGTAGGACGCGTCCGTTTCCACCGGCGCGGTGAGCACGAGGCGTTCGATGGTGAGATCTTGGGGAATCCGCTTCCAGATTTCCTGGAGCAAGCGCGCTCCAGCCTGATCAGGACTGAGCCGCTGACGCCACTCGGAGGGAACGGGAAGGCCGATCCAGCGCTTGAAGTCTCGGTGGAGCTGGGGAGCATCACGGTCGCCCAGGCCGCTCTCCAGCACCTGGCGGCCCACCAGAAGCCCGTCTGTGTCTTGATCATCCAGCCAGAGCATCGAGGGGACCTCGCCTGCTTCGCGACTGATCGGCGCCAGGTCAATCAGCTCGATTCCCATCGCGTCGCAGGCCTGAAAGGCCACCACGGTGTTGGTGCTTCCCAGATCAATCGCCAGGGTCCCGCGTCGGGAAAGATGAAGGTTTTGTTCGCCAGCGCGGGGCTTCGTCATCCCCATGGGCACGTTGGAGGAAGGTTGAGACTACGGGGATCAGTCATGGATCGGTTACGGCGACTGGTGTTTTCCTTTTACCGGGAGGACCCTGAGATCGAGGCGGAGCTGGAACCCCTTCGGGACTGCCGGATGTCGAGGAGCTGGGGAACCATCCGCGTGGAGTGTGTGGATGCCGGTCATCTCGAGGAGGTGAGTGCCTTGCTCAGCCACCTGCGTCGCCCGCTGGTGGCGATGGGGCTGGGGCGTCAGATCGTGCTGCGCGTGCCGGGCCGTCCACAACGCTGTTATCCGATGCACATTCCCTTCCACAGCGACCTGTTCACTTAAGATGCTGAATTCCTTGGAACTGGGCATGCTCACGGCCGGAGTCGACCATCAGGACCTTGCCAAGCGAGGAGAAAGTCTGATCCGTCAGTCGAGCAATCGCTATCTGACAACGGTGCGCATTGCGTTTCGTGCCAAGCAGCGTCGCTTTGATGATTTCGACGGCTTGCTGGAGGAATCCAGCGTGAAGCCTGTGCAGCGAGCCATCGTGGAGCTCAGCGATGAGCAGGATCAGCCCGATCTCCTGCCGGGATGATTCAGCAGGAGGGTCCCGGCTGGAGACTGGCCAGGGATCCTCAACGCCATCCCTATGGCGCACTGATTGGTGGGGAGACCTGGGCCGTTGAGCTCACCGAATCCGAGGCCGGCGCGTTGGCCTCGTTAATTCAGGATTTGGTCGACCACCATGCGGCCCTGCGCGGGCAGCTGATGGACGAGGAGCTGATCACCCTCGAGCTGGAACGCATTCCATGGTGGGGATCTCTTGAGGGAGATCGTGAGGGTTGGTCCCTGCAGATGATTCTGAGGCCGGAGGACGGCTGCGAGCGAGGTGTGGAGGTGTTTTGGCCGGCCCCAGCGGCCGCAGCCGTGGCCGCTGCCATGAGAACGCTTTGGGACTTCTCCACTGATCAGCTGAACTGATCAATCGCGATGCACTGATTTTTCCCGAGGCTTTTCCGCGCTTGTGCCACTGTTTTCCACAGGCCTGGCGCCGGTATCGGGCTTCTGGCCTCGCTCTGTGGAAAAGGGCAGTGATTGCGCGTGGGGAGGTTGACGAAGCTGCTTGCGGCTGGCCTGTCGTTCCATGAGGCAAATCCCCGGCTGTGAAGGCTGTCTGCCACTGAAATCTCATTGGGAGAGTTGTTGGGATTGCCCAAAAAGTGCTGCCTTGACGCAGCGTTGTTGATGTGGAGAACTGGTAGCCATTGGAAGGGATTGCATGCACCTGGTTGATCAAACGGTTGAAACGACGAGCCAAGCTGGACCTGCGTGTGCTGCTCTGGAGGAATCCGGTTCTGTGAGCTTTCAGACGGAGGTCTCCCAGCCTCTCCAGCAGGCCATGGTGGGGTTCATTGAGCGTTGCCCCAACTGGGATCAATACCGTCTTGTGCAGGCTGCAATCGCGGGATTTCTGATTCAGAACGGTGTTGATTCCCGCGAGATCACCCGTCTTTATGTGGGAAGCATGTTCCGGCGTGAATCCCTGTCCCAGGGGGTTTGAGTCCGGCAGCTGGCCATCAGGAGCAAGGCCGAGAATGGAATGCTCAGCAGAAGGCCCAGGCAGGCGCCCATCAGGCCGATCAGGTTGACCCCCAACAGAAGTCCCAACAGGGCGAGCACCTTGATGCGGTTGGCTTGAACAATTTTGCGGCTGTGCTCCATCGCGGCCAGAGGGCGATGGCCGTAGTGCACCAGTAAGGGGAGAGCCAGTATCTGGCTGAGGGACCAGGCCGCCAGCGCTAGCAGTCCCAAGAGTAGAACTGCTGTGGAGAGAACCCCGCTGTGGGATGCGATCAGCCCGCTGAGGATGCGGATCACATTCAAGGCACCGATGAACACCACCCCCTCGAGCAGAACAAGCGCTGTGGTTTGGCGCAACAGCCAGCGCAGGGGGCGCCCCTTGCCTGGACTTGTGTCGGCGTCGGAACCAGAACCCACGGGCAGAAGTTGATCGGCCAAGCGCAGCAGCGACACCAACGGTCCAAGGGTCGCAGGGATTGTCAACAGCAGCAGGGCGTTCCCCGCGAGTCGGAGGCCGCTGTGCCCGCTCTCCTGGAGGTCGCGAGCGAGGACGCCAAGACCGGTTAAGGCAATCAGGGTCAGTGCGGTCAGCCCGACGCATTGCCATGGGGCTTTGCCGAACCCGATCCAGGCTCTCGGAATCAGGGTGGTCAGCGGCAGGCGTTCCGCGCTGGACACCTGCTGAGGGTCACTGGAGAGGGCCAAGTCGCTTCAACAGATCGTGGGCAATGGCCTCGTCCACAGGGAGGATCGAGAGACGATTGCCACGCTTCACCACGGCCAGTTGTTCGGGTTGGTAGGCCTGGCGCAGATCGTCAAGGCTTAAGAGGCTTCCAAACCGGCCCTTGTAGGTGAGTTTGACGCAGTCCCAGCGGGGTGCTTCCGGCTTTGAGGCTGGATCGTGGTACTTAGAGGAAGGATCAAACTGGGTGGGATCAACAAGACCCGTTTCGCTGACCTCCATGAGGCCAATGATGCCGGGGGGTTTGCAGTTGGAGTGATAAAAAAAAGCCTGATCGCCAATGGCCATTGACCGCATGAAATTGCGGGCCTGGTAATTGCGAATTCCATCCCAAAGGGTGGTGTGCTCCTGTTGGAGATGGTCAATCCCGTACACATCGGGCTCACTTTTCATCAACCAGTAGGCCACGGATTTCGCAGTGTTTTCCGCAGCCTAGAGATCTTTCACCGCATTGATTAACCGCCGGAAATGATCGCCTCTGGCCTCGAAGTTGGGGTACTGGTCGAAACTGGCACAAGCCGGTGACAGCAGCACGCTGCCGGCCTCAAAGTCCTTGGCAAGGCTCAGGGCTTGCGGCACGGCCGCGTTCAGGTCGGCGTGATGCATCACCGGACCTGAGAAGCCAGCGGTCTCGATCAGATCGGCGAGCTCCCCGGCGCCTGCTCCAAACAGAACCACGCCGCACACCTGGGACTGGAGAAGCTCCAGCCATGGATCTGCATCGCCCTGCTTGGTCTGACCGCCGGCGAGGAGAACCACAGGCGCCTGCACGGAGCGCAAACCCACGGCGGCAGCGTCGTAATTCGTGGCCTTGCTGTCGTTGAACACGGGAATGCCCCCAACCGACCCAAGGGGTTCAAGCCTGTGCGGGACCCCGGTGAAGCAGCGCAGTGCCGCCTCGATACTGGACGCTGAGACACTCGCTTCCAGCGCAGCAGCGGTCGCTAAAAGCATGTTCTGACGGTTGTGATCGCCGGGCAGGGGTAAGGCGTCGGCCGGGAACAGTGGCCGCTCTCCCTGGCTGACCCAGCCCTGAGCATTCACGCTGATCCTGTGGATTGAGTCCTTGTCGGGGCCATCATCGGCGCCGGACACCCAGCGAAGGCCTGGCCGTGACCAAGCACCGCAGTGTTGGCGGATGTCGGCGTCATCCGCATTCAAAACGGGAGTCTCTGCGCGCTCCAGCAGGCCCCGTTTGATGGCGCGGTACGCCGCGAGGGTTCCGTGCCTTTCGAGGTGATCCGGTGTGAGGGTTGTCCAGATTCCGATGCGCGGCGACACCTCCCCTGCGGCTTCGATCTGATAGCTGCTCATCTCCATCACAACCCAGTCGGGCTTGGGTCTGGTTCCTTGCAGGACTTCAAGGGCCAGTTCGGCTGCGGAATGACCAACGTTGCCCGCCATGGGCGCTTCAAGGCCGGCATGGGCCAGCACGTGTTGGAGAAGATGGGTGACTGTGGTTTTGCCGTTGGTGCCGGTGATGCCGATCCAGGGAATGCCAGAGAGGGCATCCCAGGCCACTGACATTTCACCGCGGACGCGCAGGCCCTGGGCGCGCAGGGCATTGAGTGTGGGGTGATCCCAGGCAATTCCAGGACTGATGACCACCTCTGAGGCCTGGTCGAGCCAGGCGGTGAAGCTGTCAAGCTCGAGGGGGCGCCCCAGCTCGATGGTGATGTTCTGCTGGCGCAGGGCATGCGCTGTGTCTTGCAACGCCGGGGTATCACCCCGTTCGAGCACCACCACGTCGTGCCCTTGAGCCTGGAGCAACCGGGCCGCGCCCAAACCCGATCGGCCGAGCCCGACAACGATGGACAGAGGCATCAAGAAACTCCTGTCCCATCAAGGGAAATGGGCGATACTGGAATCGAACCAGTGACTCCTACCGTGTCAAGGTAGTGCTCTACCTCTGAGCTAATCGCCCGCATTGTCACCCTTCAGAGAATCTGCGGTGATCGGTTGGATCGATGTCCACCGGGTGAAGTCGAAGTTAGCAGCTCACCGGCGCATCATTTCGACTCGCCATCGCTCACGCTTGGTGAGCGTCAGGCTCAGCACCTCCACGCTTCCGCGGTCCTGGAGTTGCAGTTGATCGCCCACCTTGACGTCTCGACTGGCCTGGCGGATCGCTCCCCAATTCAGTCTGAGGCGTCCTTCCTTGATCTCCCGCGTCACCTTGGAACGGGACAAACCGAAGCCCGCTGAGGCAATGGCATCAAGCCGGCAGGACGCCTCCACGCTGCGCAGGAGCCGCGGCGTGCGCCTGGCAGGCCATTGCAGAGCATCGAGAGGAACCGTTTCCAGCAGAAGCGGTACATCGCGAACCTGTCCAGTCAGTCCGTTGAGCTGCTCTCCGGCCTCCGGGGTGCAGACGGCTTGCGCTCCCCGGTCACCGCGCAGCCAGAGATCACCGATGGAATCTGCGCTCACATCGAGTTGCATCAGCGCCTGACGCATGTCATCGGGTTCAGCGCGGTCAAAAAGAAAGTTGCCTTCCAGGCGAAGACCGCAGAGCGGGGCTGATTCCGCGTCAGCCTCCTGATCGCGGCGGCTCAGTTGAAGCCGGCAGCGTTCGGCGCCTTCCCGGCCTCCATCGCGCACCATTCGCAACTCCGCGAGGGCCTCGAGCTTTCCGGCCTCCTCCAGTTCAGGGCCAGTGAGAAAGGGACTCCAGCTGGGTTGCCAGGTGCGCAGCACCTCTTCGGCCTGATCGAGGAGCCGAGCCATCACCGCCCGATGGCAGGAGCCAGCGAGGAGCGCATCTCTTGGCAGTGTCATACGTCGCTCAGCCGCACAACCTGCTGGGGACGCACCTTTTGAACGAGTGTCCAGGGAAGCTCCACCCCGGGTCGGGTCTCGAGCAGGAGTAACCAGGCGTTTTCCTTGTGACGGTTGCGCAAAATCCGCACGCCGTCTTCGTTATCAGAGGGAACGCTGGCGGCTGCTGCATAGCTGCCCATCAGACCGGATCCAAGACCCAGCAATCCTCCAAGCACCATTTCGCCGAGCGTTCCGAAGCGGGCAAAGGTGTCGAGCGTTGTGATCTGGGTAAAGGTGGCTCCGGCCAGGAAACCGAAGGGCATCAGCCACCGCGACATAGAGCGCTGACGCTTCGTTCTGGTCAGGCTTGGATTCAAAAGGTCGACCTCGTCGATGCGCTCAGCTGTTAGCTCACCGGAGGAAGCAGGTTCATCGTCGGGAGCCACGAGCGCCACTCGCAGCAGATGGGTGCCTGCCTCCCGCAAGGAGGCCACGAGGTTCTCAGCGGCGTCGCGTTCGCTGAGCACCAGGACACAGACGGGCATGGACAGACTCGGCGCGAGGGCACATTCTCCATGGTGTGCCGCTGAATCAGAGGGGCTGCGGCGCAGCCTTCTCGATCAGGGCTCAGGAGCGATCGGATCAATCTCTAAAGTGGATGGCGGCTTTCTCCTGCCGCTGGATGACCAAAGTTCTCGTTTCAGACCCCATTGATCAGGCGGGGATCGACATCCTCGGGCAGGTGGCTCAGGTGGATCAGCGCACGGGCCTTTCGGCCGAGGAGCTGAAGTCCATCATCGGTGACTACGACGCTTTGATGATCCGCTCAGGCACTCAGGTGACGGCGGATGTGATCGCTGCGGCTGATCGCCTGCGCATCATCGGCCGGGCTGGTGTGGGTGTTGACAACGTCGATGTTCCCGCGGCGACCCAGCGCGGCGTGCTGGTGGTGAACTCGCCGGAAGGCAACACGATCGCGGCCGCTGAGCACGCGCTCGCGCTGCTTCTGTCACTGTCGCGCCACGTGCCCCAGGCCCACGGTTCCATGCGCGCCGGTGCTTGGGACCGCAAGAAGTACGTGGGAAATGAGCTCTACAAGAAAGTGCTCGGTGTGGTCGGTCTGGGCAAGATCGGTTCCCATGTGGCCCGGGTGGCCAAAGCGATGGGCATGGAGGTGATTGCGTTCGATCCCTTCATTTCTGCCGATCGCGCCCAGCAGATGCAGGTGCGCCTCACCACGCTCGAGGATCTGTTCCGCCAAGCGGACTACATCACGCTGCACATTCCCCGCACGCCGGATACCGAAAATCTTGTGAATGCCGAGCTGCTGCGCTCGATGAAGTCCACAGCTCGCATCGTGAACTGCGCTCGCGGCGGAATCGTGGATGAGGCGGCGCTGGCCGAAGCGATCGAGAACGGTGTGATCGCTGGAGCAGGGCTGGACGTGTATGCCTCAGAGCCACTGTCGGAGGATTCTCCCTTGCGGGCGGTCGAGCGCGGTTTGGTACTGACACCCCACCTCGGCGCCTCCACGGAGGAAGCCCAGGAGAATGTGGCCACGGACGTGGCTGAGCAAATTCGGGATGTGCTGCTCGGTCTTCCCGCCCGCAGTGCGGTGAATATCCCTGGTCTCAGCGCGGAGATCATGGAGCGTCTCAAGCCCCACCTTCAGCTTGCCGAAACCCTTGGATTGCTGGTGAGTCAGCTCAGTGGCGGTCAGGTTCAGGAGCTCGAGGTGAGGCTTCAGGGCGAATTTGCTCTTCATCCTTCCCAGCCTTTGATGGTGGCAGCGCTGAAGGGTCTGCTCACCAATGCTCTTGGTGATCGCATCAACTATGTGAATGCCTCCTTGGAAGCCAAGGGACGGGGCATTCACGTGCTGGAGGTGAAGGATGACGCCAGCCGCGACTTCGCCGGTGGCTCGCTCCAGTTGACCACCCGCGGCGGCCAGGGAGGGCACAGCGTGACCGGTGCGGTGTTTGCTGATGGGGAGCTGCGGGTCACCAACATCGATGAGTTTCCTGTGAATGTGCCCCCCAGCCGTCACATGCTCTTCACCCGCCACCGGGATATGCCCGGGATCATTGGCCACCTCGGCTCTCTTCTGGGTGAACACAACGTGAACATCGCCTCCATGCAAGTGGGGCGCCGGATCGTGCGCGGGGATGCCGTGATGGTGTTGAGCATCGACGATCCGATTCCCCCGGCGTTGCTGGCCACGATCCACGGGATCAACGGGATCCAGGAAGCGCATCCCGTCACGCTGTGATGTGGTGGCGTCTGTCCCTGCCGCTGCAGCCAGAGCTGGAGGAATCCCTGCTCTGGAAGCTCACGGCCATGGGACTGCATCGGGTGGCGGTTCAGCATGCCCCTGAGGCTCCTGATCAACGCACGCTGCTGGCCTGGCTTCCTGCCCATGAATGGCCGCAGGACCAGCGGCTTGAGCTGATTGCGAGCCTGGCTCCCCTCGCTGAAACCTTCGACCTTCAGCTGGCGGACCCGCAATGGGATGAGTTGGCCGATGAAGATTGGAGCCGCAGCTGGAAGCAGCACTGGCAGCCAGATCCTGTGGGGAAGGGGCTTCTCATCCTTCCCGCCTGGCTCAGTGTTCCTGAGGAGCATGCCCAGCGTCTGGTGCTGAAGATGGATCCCGGTAGTGCCTTCGGGACCGGGAGTCACCCCACCACACGCCTGTGTTTGGAGGCTCTCGAAGCCGCGCCGCCCCAGGGGTTGCGGGTGGCTGATCTCGGATGCGGGAGCGGTGTGCTCGGCCTGGCGGCACTGGGTCTCGGGGCCCGCGAGGTGATGGCCGTGGATACCGACTCCCTGGCTGTCCGAGCCACCTCAGAGAACGCGTCCCTCAACGGTCTGGCCCCTGAAGCGCTGCGCGTTGCTCAGGGGTCTCTGGAGACCTTGGAGACCCTTCTGGCGTCTCAGCCGTCGGACCTTCTGCTCTGCAACATCCTGGCGCCGGTGATCGAAGCCCTGGCGCCAGGCTTTCAATCCATCCTCAGCGCCCAGGGGCGGGGACTTCTGAGTGGGCTCCTGGTGGAGCAAGCTCCGCGCCTGACCGACGTGCTCGAGGCGCTGGGCTGGTCGGTGCAGCCTCTCGCCAGTCAGGGGCGCTGGGGACTGCTGGAGATCCGCCGGAAAGTTCAATAAGCTGGGCTTATGTAAGTATCGGATTTGATTGGCCTTGGCCCTAATGCTCAGTGGAAGCGTGTGGGGGGACGCCTGTCCGATGTAGAAGGGTGCGGTCCTGCGAGCCCGATTGCTTCGGGTCTCTGCACACTTCATCCATCCATGGCTTCTTACAAGGTCACTCTGGTCAGCGAGAGCGAAGGTCTCAACAAGACCATCGAGGTTCCCGACGATCAGTACATCCTCGATGCCGCTGAAGAGCAGGGCATCGACCTGCCCTACTCCTGCCGCGCCGGCGCCTGCTCCACCTGTGCTGGCAAGATCACCGCTGGCACCGTTGACCAGTCCGATCAGAGCTTCCTGGACGACGACCAGATCGAAGCTGGTTTCGTGCTCACCTGCGTGGCCTACCCCACCTCTGATTGCACCATCAAGACCCACGCCGAGGAAGAGCTCTATTGAGCCCCTCCGCAACAATCAGCTCTCCCTAACCGGAGAATGCTCTGCCACCCCCAGGGGTGGCTTTTTGTTGGCAGGGTGGTGTGTGTCTGGCCGATCGAAGGATGTCCTCCGCCACCGCTGCTACTCCCCTGCGACCTGAGGTTGATGGGCTTCTTGCTCATGGCACGGTGCATACCAGTCCTGGGGGCCAGTACAGCTTCAGGGTGATCGGTCCCTGTTGCCGGCTGTTCGATCGCGATGAGCTGCCCTGGCCCTGCTGCCGCCTCGTGTGGCGCAGCAAGGAGCCGAGTTGGCGCCGGGTGGGCCGTCGTTTCGTGCCCGACCTCGCCTCCCGTCGTTGCCCCTCCTATGCGGTTGAGCTGCTTCAGCCCGGTTCCAGGCCTACCGCCACCGTGCTGACGCTGTTCTCCATGCGTTTCACTCCTGAGCTTCAGGAGTGGTGGTACAGCCGGCATCCCCGTTCCTTTGATGCGGCCAATCAACAGCCTTGAGCAAGGCCGGGTTTGGCAAGCCATTAAAAAAGCCCGCTCTGCAGCGGGCTTCAAAGGGGCATTCGAGACGAAGGCGTTTGGATGAATCAGAAGTAGATCTTGCCGCCGCCCCATTCCTGGCCCAGCACTTTTGGAGCCACGAGGATGTAAGCCGACATCAAGCGCAGATCTTCATCTGTGAGGTCACGCATCGCGGGATAAAGGTCCCGGCTGCGCATGCTGGGGTGAAGGTCGGCGATGCTGTATTCCCCGTCGTAAGACGTGGGGTCCTGGAGGTAATCCACCAGCGCTGCCACGTTGTCGCGGGCTGGGGTGGCCAGGGCCAGGGTTTCAGGGTCGAGGCCAACGTTGTGGTTGGTCTTGGTGATGCCACCGGCATGGCAGGTGCCGCAGCTGGTGTTGAACACCTTGCGTCCAGCTTTCACCTGCTGCTCCGAGAAGGTGACGGGACTGCCTTCGGCGTCGGCGGGAACCGTCAAGGTCTCCGCATCCCAAGAGGCAGCCTGGGCAGGGGTGCCGATCACCAGGACGGCGAAGGCCGACAGCACGATCAGCAGTCGGCTCAGGGAGCGACGCACGTTTGGGAGGAAAGAGGCCATAAAAATGCCGGAGACTGATGGAGACAGCACACAACGCTCTTGTATCACGGGGTGGGATCCCCCTGTGGCCGATCGCGCTCAGGCGATCACGAACTGTTGCAGCACGATGGATCCGTCTGCGGGGTGACGTCGATGGAAAGGAAGTCTTTGGCGAGCACCGTGGCGGGAAAAATCGCCTGGGCTTCAGCGAGCAGATCGTTTGCAGTGACAGCATTCCCCGGGGCATAGCGGGGACTGAGGTGGGTCAGCACCAGTTGGCTCACACCCGCCTCCGCCGCCGTTTGTGCCGCCATGGTGCTGGTGGAGTGCTGGCGTTGGAATGCCATCTCCGCTTCGGCATGGGAAAAGGTGGATTCGTGAATCAGAAGGTCCGCTCCGCGCGCGAGTTCCACGGCGGCTTCGCAAAACACGGTGTCGGTGCAGTACACCACGCTGGCTCCACGCCGCGGGGGGCCGCACAACGCGTGGCCGTCAATGCGGCGGCCATCATCAAGAGTGACGGTCTCACCGCGCTTCAAAGCGGCATAAACAGGCCCGGGTGGGATGTTCAGATCCCTGGCTTTGGCCACGTCGAATCGACCGGCCCGGGGCTTCTGATCCACCCGGTAGGCATAGGCGGGCACCCGATGATGCAGGGGCGTGGCCCGCACTTGCAGATCGTCGTCCTCGAAGACAATCCGTCCTGATTCGGCAGCTCCACGCACCGGATGTACGGCCAGCGGATAGCCAATGCGGGTGGAGCTGGTGCGCAGAACGCCGTGCAGGTAGGCATCGAGGGGATCCGGTCCGTAGAGATCCACCCCGGCACTGCTGCCGCTCAGCCCCAGGCTGGCCAGGAGCCCTGGCAGCCCGAACACGTGATCGCCGTGCATGTGCGTGATGAACACGCGGCGCAGTTGGGAAAGGCGCAGATCGCTGCGCAGGAATTGGTGCTGCGTGCCTTCTCCGCAGTCAAACAGCCAAAGCTCCGACCGTTGCGGCAGACGCAGCGCCACGGCTGACACGTTGCGGGCGCGGGTCGGAACTCCGGAACTGGTGCCGAGAAAGGTGACCTGCACGGCGGAGCGGGCTCAACGGCCAATCTGCCACGGAGGCCTGGCTCTCCGGCAACAGGAGGGGCACACTGGGCGCCCATCGGTGCCTGGAGTGTCCCCGTTCGTCTCCAACCTGCGGCCAGTGCTCAGGGCTGTCGCGCTGGCGCCCCTTGCCGTCGCTGCCCTTGCGGGTGAGCCGCGGGTTGCGGTGACCGCCCAGGAGCCGATGATGCGGGTTCTTATTGCCGAAGCACAGACGCTGCAGTTCAGGGCCGATGCTGCGCTGCCGCTGCGGGTGCGCGGCCTCGGAGGACAGGAGCGCTCTCTGCAGCGGTTGTCGGTCAGCCTCCGTGGCGGCTCCCTGCTTCTCGATGGTTTGGGTCAAGCGCCATCCCTGCGCGTGTCCACGGATGATCCCAGGGGCCTCTGGCTCGGCCAGCGGCGCTACCGCGGGGATGTGCTGCTTCTGCCCCGGGGCGGTCGCGTGCTGGCCATCAACAGGCTTGGGATCGAGACCTATCTGCCCAGTGTGGTGGGCAGTGAGATGCCGGCCAGCTGGCCGCTCCCCGCGCTCCAGGCCCAAGCGGTTGCCGCACGCACCTACGCCCTCCGGCAGCGGGGTAAAAAGGGCGACTTCGATGTGAAAGCCACCGTTGCCAGCCAGGTGTACAAGGGCGTCGAATCGGAGACCCCACGCACTCGGGAGGCCGTCGATACCACCCGATCCCTGGTTCTGGTGCATGGCGGCCGTTTGATCAATGCGGTGTTCCACAGCAGCTCGGGTGGGGCGACCGAGCCCAGCGGCGAGGTGTGGCGCCAACAACTGCCCTATCTGGTGAGCGTTCGCGATCACGACGACCACAGCCCTGTGCACCGATGGAACAAGCGCTTCGATGGCAGCGATCTTCAACGGCTCTTCAAGGAGACCGGCGGAGTGGAGACAGTGCGTGTTCTGAGCACCAGTTCCACTGGGCGGGTGCGCTCGGCTCGTATTCAGGGGCCGAGAGGGGCGTTGGTTCTGTCAGGGCGTGAGCTGCGTCAGCGGCTTGGCCTCAAAAGCACGATGGTGCGTTTCGCCATGGTGAGCGATGGCGACAGGGAGCTCTCTCCAGCACGTCCGTTGGATTCCGAACCAGCCCGCGCGCGGCCGGCTCTGATCGGCCTTTGGAGCGATTCGGCCAGTGGCTCCACTGAAGCTGCGGATCCGGGGCTTGCGCCACCACCGCCACCGCCACCACCGCTGCAGATGCCTCTCACTTTCAGCAACCACGACCGCCCGAACAGCCACGACCGCCCGAACAGCCTTGATCGTTCAAACAGCCTTGTGCTCGAAGCACAAGGCCAGGGGTATGGGCACGGTGTGGGTATGAGCCAATGGGGAGCCCACGGTCTTGCTGAGCAAGGGGCTGATTTTCGCCAGATTCTTCTTCACTACTACCGAGGGGTGCAGATTCGTCCCTACCGGCCGAGCGATGATCCAGCGCTGGCATTCAGCCCAGGACCGGAGCCAGCCTGGTGGGGTTGATCCCTGCCCGATCTGTGTCGAAGCTTCCCCCGTCCATCTCGGTTCAGCGCCGCCCTGATCCCGTTGCGCTGATGGATGCGGTGGTGGATGTGCTGGATGCGTCCCTGCAGACGGGTGTTCAGCAGCAACACTTCCGTCCTCTTGGCCTGGCCACCGGCCGCACCATGGAGCCTCTCTATGCGGCGCTCTGTGCGCGGCTGAAGCGCTGGCCTGCGCTCGATCTGCAGTGGCTACGGGAGCACTGGTGCAGTTTCAACCTCGATGAATACGTGGGGCTGCCGGTCGGGGATCCGCGCAGCTTTGCGGCTTACATGCAGACCCACCTGGCGGGTCCCCTGGATCTACCGACCGACCGGGTCAGACTTCCTGACGGCAAGGCCAGCGATCCAGGTTTGGAGGCGCGTCGCTACAGCACGGCTGTGCAGCAGGCCGGGGGACTCGGCCTCCAGCTTCTTGGCCTGGGCAGCAATGGCCATGTGGGCTTCAACGAACCGCCCTCAGGGGTCGACAGCCCGTGCCGCGTGGTGACGTTGCAGGCAGCGACACGGATTCAGAACGCTGACGCCTTCGGCGGTGACTCCGAGGCTGTGCCCAAGCAGGCGATCACGCTCGGGTTGCAGGAGATTCTCAGTGCCGAGGTGATTCACCTGATCGTGACCGGCAGCGCCAAGGCGGAGATTCTGCGCGCGGCCTTGTTGGAGCCCAGCACTGACCTGGTTCCCGCCAGCTGGCTGCAGCGGCATCCCCAGGTGCACGTGTGGGTGGATGATGCCGCCTATGCCCGTCTTTCGGCACCGTGACGCGCTGGCAGTTCTCGATTGATCGCGGCGGCACCTTCACCGATGTGGTCGCACGCCGGCCTGACGGAGGGCTGATCGTGCGCAAGGTGCTGTCGGTGCAGCCCGGCCTGAAGGGCGATCCGGCGGTGGATGCGATCCAGGCGCTCATGGCGACGGAAGGCCTCGGTTCCCCATCAGGCATCGAGGAGCTGCGTCTGGGAACCACCGTGGCCACCAATGCCCTGCTGGAGGGCAAGGGGGAGCCCGTGCTGTTGCTCACGAACAAGGGCCTGGCCGACCTGCTGCGCATCGGTGATCAGCACCGGCGGGACCTCTTCGCGTTGGAGATTCCCCCGTCACCTTCCCTGATCGCGGCAGTTGAGGAGGTCTCGGGACGTTTGGATGCGGCGGGGCGCGAGCTGGAGCCGCTGGTGATCGATGCCGCTCTGATCAGCCGGTTGCAGGCCCATCGCGCCGCGGGTCTGCGCAGTTGTGCCATCGCCTTGATGCATGCCTGGCGGACGCCAGCCCATGAACGGGCCCTGGCGGAGGCGGTGCTCGCCGCTGGCTTTGAGACGGTGATTGGCTCCCACCAGGTGAGCCCTCTGCCCCGACTGGTTCCCAGGGGCCAAACCACCCTGGTGGAGGCGGCTGTGCGGCCGGTTTTGCAGACCTACCTCAACCAGGTACAGGCTGCGCTGCAGGGACGCCCCCTGCTGCGGGTGATGACCTCCAGTGGAGGCCTGCAGGCCCCAAGGTCTCTGCTGGCCAAGGACACCATTCTGTCTGGGCCGGCGGGGGGCATGGTCGGTGCCGTGGCTGCGGCCCAACAGGCCGGTGTGGGGCATCTCCCCCTGGTGGGCGTGGATATGGGAGGCACGAGCACCGATGTGTTCTGCCTACCGGCAGGGGCGGCCGATCGCGACTGGGACCGCAGCCCCGAAACAGAGATCGCCGGTTTGCTGCTCACGGCATCGCGATTGCCGATTCACACGGTGGCTGCCGGGGGAGGCTCGATCATTCATGACGATGGCGGACGGGTGCTGGTGGGGCCCCGCTCGGCAGGAGCCGATCCAGGACCAGCCTGTTACGGCAGGGGTGGACCCCTCACCATCACCGATGCCCATCTGCTGCTGGGCCGGCTGCAGTCTCAGGCTTTCCCGGCGGTGTTTGGTCCGAATCGTGATGCCCATCCGAACCTGGCGATCACGCAGAACAAGTTCGCTGTTCTGGCTGAATCGCTGCAGCGCACACCGGAGGTTTTGGCGGAAGGGGCCCTCGACCTCGCGGTTGAGGCCATGGCAGCAGCCATCCGTCAGGTCTCTCTGTTCCGCGGTCATGACATACGTGGGGGCGTCCTGGTCGCCTATGGCGGTGCGGCCGGCCAGTTGGCCTGTCGCGTGGCCACTGCCCTCGGGCTGCGCCAGGTGTTGTTGCATCCCCTGGCCGGGGTGCTCTCGGCCTATGGGATTGCTCAGGCCCGTCCGCGGCAGCTGCGGC
This sequence comes from Synechococcus sp. CS-197, assembly GCF_025128215.1. NCBI lineage: Bacteria > Bacillati > Cyanobacteriota > Cyanophyceae > Synechococcales > Synechococcaceae > Synechococcus > Synechococcus sp. CS-197. Next base: position 108,371 of record NZ_JAHLZC010000017.1, read on the forward strand.
AGGCGGCGGTGCGCGAGCCCCTCGATGGCGCCTGCCTGACCCGCTTGCCAGCCCTGGTCGCCGAACAGCTGGCCTTGGCCCACGCTGCCCTGGAGCAGGTGTGCGGTCGTTCCGTGGCGGTGGGGGAGCAGCGGGTCCACCTGGAACTGCGGGATGGGGCCGCGGAACAGGGACTGCTCATCGCTCTTGAGCCTCCTCCGCAACAGCCTTCCCTGGAGAATCTGCGGGCAGCCTTTGCCCAGGCGCACCAGCAGCGCTTCGGCTATGCCCCAGCTCCCGACACCCGGTTGGTGGTGGAGCGGATCGACGTGGAGGTGCTGGCTGCGGCGGAGCTCTCGGCGCAGGGCCAGGACGAATGCGTAGGGCCTGCCGGAACTCTCGCCAGCGTTCCTGATGCAGCGATGGTGCATTGGCCGCAGAGCGGATGGTGTGCCGTTCCGGTGGTGCAACGGCTGCAGCTTTCCGTGAATCAGCGCTTGGAGGGCCCGGCCTTGATCCTCGATCCCACCGCTGGAACCGTGTTGGAGCCTGGTTGGTCAGCCCGGAGACTGCCGAACGGGAGTCTGTCGCTGGAGATGGATGGGGCGCGACCTGGGGGTGCGGCGATGCCTGCCGCTGCGAGTCGCGAACCTTGCCCCCCGCAGAGCCCCGATCCTGTGGATCTGAGCCTGTTCCATCACCGGTTCATGCAGATCGCTGAACGGATGGGAGAGCGGCTGCGTCAGACCAGTCGCTCGGTGAACATCCGCGAACGGCTTGATTTTTCCTGCGCCCTCTTCGATGGAGAGGGTGCCCTGGTGGCCAATGCTCCCCATATCCCCGTGCATCTGGGCTCCATGGGTGATGCGGTGGCCGATCTGCTGCTGCAGGTGCGTCGGGGCGACCGTCCTGCGTTACGGGACGGCGACACGATCATCAGCAACGACCCCTTCCACGGCGGCACCCACCTGCCAGATATCACCGCCATCACGCCGGTGTTCAGCGATCGGTTGGATGCACCGTTTGCGTTCGTGGCCTGCCGCGGGCACCACGCGGATGTGGGGGGACTGACCCCGGGGTCGATGCCCCCCTTCAGCAGGCGGATCAGCGAGGAAGGGTTGCTGGTGCGCAACTGGTGGCTGGTGCAACAGGGCGTTCTGAATCAAGACGGCTGGGCTGAGCTGGTGCGCCAGCAGCCCTTCCCCCTCAGGGCTCCGGATTTGCTCTGGGCTGATTTGCAAGCTCAGGTGGCGGCGAACCACCTCGGACTGCAGCTGTTCCAAACGCTGCTTCAAGTTGAGGGGCGAGCGCGCGTGGGTCGCTATCTCCAGCATGTGCAAGACCACGCCGCGAGCACCGTTCGCCGCCTGATCGATCGTTTGCAAGAGCGGCACTGCGAGGTGCAGCTGGATAACGGGGCCTGGCTGCGGCTGGCGTTGCGGGTGCAACGGCACCGTCGTGAAGCGGTGCTCGATTTCAGCGGCAGCTCTCTGCAAGGCGATCACAATTTCCATGCTCCGCTGGCAGTCACCAAGGCCGCCGTGCTGTATGTGCTGCGCTGCCTGGTCGAGGAGCCGATCCCCCTCAATGCCGGTTGTTTTCAGCCCTTGACCCTGGTGGTGCCGGAGGGGTGTCTGCTCAATCCCCGACCGCCTGCTGCGGTGGTGGCGGGGAATGTGGAAACCTCCCAGGCGCTCTGCAACCTTCTGTTTGCCGCGGTGGGTGCCATGGCGGCGGCTCAGGGCACGATGAACAACCTCACCTTTGGTGATGGGCGGCGGCAGTACTACGAAACGATCGCAGGGGGCGGCGGCGCGGGTCCGGGCTTCCCTGGGTCCTGTGGTGTGCAGACCCACATGACCAACTCAAGGCTCACGGATCCTGAAATCCTCGAACAACGCTTTCCCGTGAGGCTGGAGCGCTTCGGATTCCGCCCTGGCAGTGGTGGTGCCGGCCGTTGGCCCGGGGGCGATGGCCTGGTGCGGGAGTTTCGATTCCTGGAACCGATGACAGCGGCGCTGCTGTCGGGTTCAAGATTGGTGGCACCCTTTGGTCTTGAGGGTGGCGAGGATGGCGCGCCCGGGGCTGCGCGTCTCACCCGCGCGACTGGTTCCTGCGAACCGCTTCAGGGATGCGCCCAACTGGAGGTGCAGCCAGGGGATCGTCTGTTGATTGCGACCCCTGGTGGCGGAGGCTGGGGAGTGGCGACAACGGCGTCTGCCCCCTGAGCGGACCCTCCATCGGCTCACGGCACGAAGGCGTCGTCGATCTCCAGGTTTGTGCTGATGCTGTTCACGTCATCCAGGTCCTCGAGTGCCTCGAGAAGCTTGAGGCACTGCCGGGTGGTGTCTGGATCCTGGGGGACCACCTGGGTGAGGGGATGCCATGCATGGGTCCACTCCTGAACCTGCCAGCTCTGCTGCCTGAGCCCGTTCTGCAGGGACTCGAGGACTTCGTAGGGGCCATGGACCAGGGCTTGGCCGTCGTCGCCGAGTTCATAGCCATCGGCTTCGAGGCTCAGCAGGCTTTCCAGAAGCGCTTCTTCGCGCTCTGCGTCAGCCTCAATTCTCACCTCGCTCCGATGCTGGAACAGGTAGCTGACGCATCCACTTTCGCCGAGGTTGCCGCCGTGTTTGCTGAAGGCGAGGCGTAGCTCCGCCGCCGTGCGATTGCGGTTGTCGCTGAGGGCTTCCACCAGAACGGCCACGCCGCCTGGGCCATACCCCTCGTAGCGGATGGATTCCAGCTTGATGGCCTCTCCGCCCTGCCCTGATCCCTTGGCGATCGCCCGCTCGATGTTGCCAGCTGGAACGCCGGCGGCCTTGGCCTTGGCAATGGCCGTTCTGAGCTGGAAGTTGCCATCGGGATCAGCCCCCTGTCTGGCTGCAACGGTGATCTCGCGGCCGATCCGCGTGAACACTGCGCCCCGTTTGGCATCCACCACCGCCTTGGTGCGTTTGATCTGGGACCATTTGCTGTGGCCGGCCATCGGATGCGCTGACGTCCGTCTCTGGCACAGCACGGTACTGACCCGTCTTCAGGTCAGCCTCGGGCTTCGAACACGACTTTTGGTTGCAGCCCACCCGTCCCATCCGGCACGCCCAGGCCGAGCATGCGCCCTCCCTCGCTGAGCACCACCACCGCGTCGCTCTCCTGGTCGGCTCCTGGGGTGATCCGCCGTCCGCAGCTCCAGTCCTCCTGCTCACGGGCGGACAGGCGCCGCTGCGGGAGGTGCGCGAGGGCGTCCTGCGGAGGAAGCAGAGGCAGCGCCGGTGGATCTGTCGCGGTGGCCCCCGGCTCCGGCCGCTCTGGCAGGGGGATCGCCTGCGCGTCTTGAAACCCAAGGGCCTGGGTGCGGCGCAGGCTGGCCAGGCAGCCCCCACAGCCCAGGTTCTGGCCCAGATCTCTGGCCAGCGAACGGATGTAAGTGCCTGCTGAACAGTGCACTTCAACGCGCAATTGCCCCTGTTCCGGGCACCAATTGAGGAGGTGCAGGTGGTGAATCGTGATGGCGCGCTCCGGCAGATCCATCTGTTCACCGCGCCGCGCTCTGGCATGGGCGCGTTCGCCATCCACATGAACGGCTGAGACCTGCGGCGGGCGCTGTTGGATGAGGCCGCGGAATGGGGCAAGCGCCTGCTCCAGCTCGGCGCTGCTCAGGGCCGGCAAGGGCTGGCGTGAGCTGATCTCTCCCTCAAGGTCATCAGTGTTGGTGGTGATGCCCAGCTGGATCACTCCCCGGTAGGTCTTGTCGCCGGGGAGATAGGGCAGCAAGCGGGTCGCCTGCCCGACGGCGATCGGCAGAACTCCTGTCACCGCTGGATCCAGGGTGCCGCCATGGCCGACCCGTCGGATGCCGAGCAGGCGCCGGATCCGAGCGACGCAGGCGTGGGAGGTGAGGCCAGCCGGCTTGTCGATCACGGCAAAGCCAAGGGGCGCAGTCAACGGCAGGGCAGGAATGGTGCAGGGTTTCGACTGTGGCACCTGGCTCGCACGTAAGTTTGCCGGCATCAGCAGGCAGGTCATGCAGCCAGAGATTGCGACCGGAGACGTGACGATCCAGGAGTTTCTGGCCAGTGGTTTTTCAGTGAAGGATCACCTCGCCTCCTATCTCTCCCTGTCAAAGGCTGAGGTGGAGCAGCGGCTGCCTCAGAGCAAGGAGGATCTGGCGGCCATGCATCCCGGTGCTTTTGATCCCGAGCGCGCGGAGATGTTTTATGAAGACACTGTGGGCACAGGCCACTTGCTCGAGTTGGCGGCTTGGCATCTCAGCAGTGCTGATTACATCGCCGACACCCTGCGCCTGCAGCAGCAGTTCGCCCATGGGGATGTGCTGGATTTCGGAGGGGGCATCGGCACCCATGCCCTCGCGGCCGCTGGGTTGAGCGACGTTCGGCACGTGTGGTTTGTGGATCTCAATCCCCAGAACCGCGCGTTTGTTGCCCAGCGCGCGGCAGCGCTCGGTCTTGAAGATCGGCTCTCCGTGCATCGCGATCTCGAGAGCCTTCCCGGTCAGAGTTTCGACACGGTGGTTTGTCTGGATGTGCTGGAGCATCTGCCCGATCCGGCCGGCCAGCTGATGGAGTTTCATCGCCGCCTACGGGCTGGTGGACGGGCCGTTCTGAACTGGTATTTCTTCAAAGGACATGAGGGTGAGTACCCCTTCCATTTCGACGATCCAGAGCTTGTCGACAGCTTCTTCCGTTGCCTCCAAGGGCATTTTCTGGAGGTCTTCCACCCCTTATTGATCACAACCAGGGTCTACCGTCCGCTCGAGACCTGAGCAATTCGATGGCGCAGTCCCAGGGCCAAGGACGCTGGCTGATCAAGCTGATCGTCTTGAAAAAAGTCCTGCTCGCGCTCGTTCTGTTGGCGATCAGCCTTGCTGCGTTCTTCGGTCAAAGCCACTACGCCGAGCTGTCGGATTTCGCCCAGACCTGGGGACAAGCCGATCGCGAACTGCTCTCCCACATGGCGGAGAAGGGCACTGTTCTGGGTCCCACGCGCCTGCTGCGGCTGGCGGTTGCATCCTCGGTGTACTCCGGGCTGATCCTGTTGGCTGCTTGGGCCACCTGGACAGGTCGGCATTGGGGTGAGTGGCTCCTGGTGGGTGTGCTCGCGCTGGCTCTGCCACTGGAACTTGCCCATCTGTTCCATGAACCAAGCCCCAGAACGGCGATCGTCCTGGGGCTCACGGTTCTCGGAATGGTCGTCACCCTGAAACAGGCGTTGCGTTCATCCCGGAATCACTGACGACTGCGCCGTTCAGCCGGCTGCGGTGGCCACGTTGATGCGCTTGCGATTGCGCAGGCCGCGACGGATGGTTTCGAATTTCACGACGCCGTCGGTCAGAGCGAACAGGGTGTCGTCTTTGCCTTGGCCAACATTCACACCGGGGAGAACGGATGTGCCGCGCTGGCGGATCAGGATGGATCCGGCGGTGACGCTTTCGCCGCCATAGGCCTTCACGCCGAGGCGCTTGGAATTGGAATCGCGTCCATTGCGGGTTGAACCTGTGCCTTTCTTATGTGCCATGGGGTGGTGGTGAAGATTGTGAAGGGGCTGAGGGTGGTTCGAATCAGCTGATGGACTTGCCGCCGACGGAGATGGACTGAACCATCACCCGGGTGAGTTCCTGCCTGTGACCATTCTTACGACGGGTTTTCTTCTTGGGTCGCATTTTGTAGACGATCACCTTGGGGCCGCGGCGATGGGCCATCACTTTCAGCTCAACGCTGGCGTCCTTCACATAGGGCTTGCCGAGGGTTGTTCCCGTGGCGTCCTTCACGAGGAGCACGTTGTCGAGCGTGACCGTGGCATCGACATCAGCCTGAAGGCGGTCGAGGTCGTAATAACGGTTGGGTTGCAGCCAGAACTGCTGGCCTGAGGCCTCAACGATGGCGTAGGTGCCGGTGTCGGGAGCGGCGGATTGGCTGGTGCTGGTTTCGGCCATGAAACGAAAGGACGCGGTCAGGCTCGGCGAACCGATTTGGCCTGAACCGCAATCGAAAGACAAACAAAGATCTTCGGCCTTTGCTGTCCCCTTCGTCAAGATTCAGCTCAGGACCCTGCGCGGTGGATGGCTCGTCCAGCACTCACGATCGCTCTGCTTCTCACCTCAAAGGAGCTTGTGGATGCTTGTACGCAGTGGCTGCCCGTGAACCGTTACAAGCCTGTGGATCTGCACCAGGCCGCCTCCGGTGAAGGACTTCTCGAAGTCCTGGCCCATCAGCGTGAAGCGGTGGATGCGGTGGTCATTGAGCAGTCGCTTCTCGACGAGACCACCCGCGAAGGTCTGCGTCGCGGCGGGTTGCTCTTCCCGGCTGTGGTGGTTGGAGAACTGATGGGGCGGGTGGACTACCACCCGGAGGAGGTGCATCTTCCTGTCGATCAGCTTGAGCAGCTGGGATACAACGTGGACGCCGCCATTTCCCGGTTTCTGCGCCAGGGCCAGAAGGAAGCAAGGCCGGAGGATGGATCGGCACCGTCCTCCGCCGAGAGCGCAAGCAGTGCGTGGAAGCTCTCGAGCCGTCTTCAGGAGCGCCTGGGCTACCTGGGTGTGTTTTACAAGCGGGACCCATCCCGTTTTCTGGCCAACCTCCCCCCTGATGAGCAGCGGGAGCTGTTGCGGTCCCTGCAGCGCACCTACCGCGATCTGTTGATCAGTTACTTCCGTGATCCGGCCGCGGCCAACCAGGCCCTGGAGAGTTTTGTGAATACGGCCTTCTTCGGCGACCTGCCCATCACCCGCACTGTGGAGATCCACATGAATCTGATTGACGAGTTCTGGAAGCAACTCAGACTTGAAGGGCACAAGAACGATTTTCTTCAGGACTATCGGCTCGCTCTGCTCGACGTCATGGCCCATCTCTGCGAGATGTATCGCCGCTCCATTCCCCCCGAGGTCGCTTTGGCGGTCCCGTCAGAGCAACGCCGCTCCCTGATGGATTCGGAGGTGTCCTCATGAGCCCACGGAAGACCTACATCCTCAAGCTCTACGTGGCTGGGAACACGCCCAACTCGATGCGTGCTTTGAAAACCCTGCGCAACATTCTTGAAACGGAATTCAAAGGCGTTTACGCCCTCAAAGTGATTGACGTTCTCAAGAACCCGCAGCTGGCGGAAGAAGACAAGATCCTGGCCACACCGACGCTCTCCAAAATCCTGCCTCCTCCGGTGCGCCGCATCATCGGCGATCTATCGGATCGGGAGAGGGTGCTGATCGGTCTGGACCTTCTCTACGACGAACTTGCCGACAACAGCCTCACATCGACGCTGATGGATGCGTTGGAAGATGCAGACACAACGGATTCAGATTCTTAAGCCAGACCGTGTGCTTGACCGTTTGCTTCGTTTTTCTCTTTAGCGTTTCTCCATAAGCTCGCCATCATGCAGATCTCCAGCTCCAGTGGTTCGCCACAGATGCAGGTTCAGAAGCTCCCAACAGGGATTGAGGGCTTCGATGATGTCTGTCAAGGCGGTCTGCCGATCGGTCGCAGCACCTTGATCAGCGGAACGTCCGGAACTGGTAAGACCGTTTTTTCGTTGCACTTTCTGCACAACGGCATCGCTCACTTTGATGAGCCGGGAATTTTCGTCACCTTTGAAGAGTCGCCCCTCGATATCCTGCGTAACGCCGCCAGCTTTGGTTGGAACTTGCAGGAGATGGTGGAGCAGGACAAGCTCTTCATCCTTGATGCATCACCCGATCCCGATGGTCAGGATGTGGCCGGAAGCTTCGATCTGTCGGGTCTGATCGAACGCATCAACTACGCCATTCGTAAATACAAGGCCAAGCGGGTGGCCATCGATTCGATCACGGCGGTGTTCCAGCAGTACGACGCGGTGTTTGTGGTGCGTCGTGAGATCTTTCGCTTGATCGCCCGTCTGAAAGAGATTGGTGTCACCACGGTGATGACCACGGAACGGATCGACGAGTACGGCCCGATCGCTCGCTATGGCGTTGAGGAATTCGTCTCCGACAACGTGGTGATTCTGCGCAATGTGCTCGAGGGCGAGCGTCGCCGGCGCACGGTGGAGATCCTCAAGCTCAGGGGAACCACGCACATGAAGGGGGAGTTCCCTTTCACCATGGGAGCCCATGGCATCAGCATCTTCCCCCTCGGAGCGATGCGCCTCACCCAGCGCTCCTCGAATGTGCGGGTCAGCTCCGGAGTGCCGCGGCTCGACGAAATGTGCGGGGGTGGCTTCTTCAAAGACTCCATCATTCTTGCCACCGGTGCCACCGGAACCGGCAAGACCCTGCTGGTGTCGAAGTTCATCGAGGATGCCTGCCGGAATGAAGAGCGGGCCATCCTGTTCGCCTACGAGGAATCACGCGCCCAGCTGCTGCGAAATGCCACCAGTTGGGGCATCGACTTCGAGCAGATGGAGCAGGACGGGATGCTGAAGATCATCTGTGCCTATCCCGAGTCGACAGGTCTGGAAGATCACCTGCAGATCATCAAAACCGAGATCAGTCAGTTCAAGCCCTCGCGGATGGCGATTGACTCGCTCTCTGCTTTGGCCCGTGGCGTCAGTCACAACGCCTTCCGGCAGTTTGTGATCGGTGTGACCGGTTATGCCAAGCAGGAGGAGATCGCCGGATTCTTCACGAACACCTCTGAAGAGTTCATGGGCAGCCACTCGATCACGGATTCCCATATCTCCACCATCACCGACACGATCCTGCTTCTGCAATACGTGGAAATCCGTGGGGAGATGGCCCGGGCTCTGAACGTGTTCAAAATGCGCGGCTCATGGCACGACAAAGGGATCCGCGAATTCGTGATCACGGGCAATGGTCCTCAGATCAAGGACTCCTTCTCCAATTTCGAGCGGATTATCTCCGGCGTTCCCCATCGCGTGACCACCGACGAGCGCAGCGAACTCTTGCGCATTGCCCGGGGCGTGGATCCCGATGCCTGATCAGGCTTCTCGCTGCCGTTCAGCCTTCCACTGCAATTCGTCGGGATCTTCCTGAGCCAGCGGTAGATCAAACCAAAAGGTAGTGCCGACATCGGGTTCACTGGCCATGCGGATTTCGGTTCCATGCTTTTCGAGGATGCCGCGCACGATCGACAGGCCCAGACCGGTCCCCACTTCTGTGTGCACGGCATTTTCAACTCTGTAGAAACGCTCGAAGATCCGCTGTTGATTGTCGGGACTGATGCCGTAACCGGTGTCGCAGATCTCGACGCGCATGCGCGGAAGCGGTGAAGCGAGTGGGCAGGTTGGCCCTTCGCTTTCCGGGTGCGCTGGTGTCATCTGGCAACTGTCTGGCCAGGTGTAGGCACGGATCATCAGCTGACCGCCTTTGCGATTGAATTTGAGAGCGTTGCCCACAAGGTTGTCGAGCACCTGGAGCAGCAGATCCCAGTTGCCCAGAATGTCGGGGAGGTTTGGATCCGCTTCAAGGCTCAGTTCCACTTGCTTGTCGGATGCATTGAGCTGATAACTGCGCAGGGTTTGCTCCAGCCCTGGACGGACTTCAATCGGCGCGAAGGTGACGCTGCGGCTGGATTCCAACCGCGATAGATCGAGCACATCATTCACCAGTCGCGTCAGGCGATCGGTTTCAGCGTTGGCAATGCCCAGAAACTCCTGTCGGTCTTCGTCGCTGAGCAGATCCCCCATGTCGTGCAGGGTTTCCACGTAGCTCTTGATGTTGAACAGAGGCGTACGCAGTTCGTGGGACACGTTGCTGATGAAGCGGCTCTGAGCCGCGTTCAACTCCACTTCGCGGGTCAGGTCCTGGATCGTGACCGCCAAGCCTTTCAGGGTTTCTCCACTGGGTTCCCGCACAGCTTGCAGAACGAAACGGAGGGTTCGTGCTGGATCACCGATGCTGCTGCGCAGCTCGTTGGTGTCGGTGCGGTTGCTCGAGACGGCCTCGAGTGGCTCATGCAGTTCCACGGCGAGGAGCTCGGGGAGTTCGTTGAGAAAGTCTTTCCCCTCGAGGTTGCGTCCTTCCCAGCGGAAGAGACGCCGAGCTGTTGGATTGGCGAGCACGATCCGTCCATCGCCATCGAGGAGAACGGCGCCATCCGCCATGGTGGCGATGAGCGAGGCCTGTTTCACCTGCGCGGCTTGCAGTTCCTCGATGTTGGCTGCGTCGTAAACCTGCAGCTGGGAAGCCATGGCGTTGAAGCCATCCAGCAGTTCGCCAAGTTCACCGCCCACGGGGAGGCCGATACGGGCGCGGAAGTCGCCATCGGCGATCGAGCGCACGCCGCGAAGCAACTCCTTCACCGGTCGGGTGATGGTGAGGGCGTTGAACACGGCCCCCAGGATCACCAGCACCCAGATGGAGATGAACACCGCCACCGTCACCTCCCGGGTGAGGGCCGCGCTCGCGAGAGCCGTTTCGTTGGGGTTCACCCCGAGGGCCAACACACCCAGATAGCGGTCTTGTTCCACAAGGGGAACGAACACATCGGTGACCAGGCCCTGGGGGGTGATGTGCTGCCGCACCAGGGGGTTCTTGGGGCGGTTGCGCATTTCCGCGGGGAGCTCCAGGCGTCGATTCAGGCGGAGATCACCATCTGAGGTGCTATTGCTTCCGCTAATGGGAATCCCCAGGTAGACGATTCCTTCCGGATCGGCGAAAAAGATGTAGCGGAGGCTTCGGCTGGATCGCCAGAACGTTTCGGCCACATTGGCCAATTCCCGATCGCGCCCTTCGGCAACGAGTTCGCTCACATTGCCCGCGAGCAGGAGCCCGAGATCCCTGGCATAGCGGGTGTCGTTCATGGCGGCATCGCGCTGGATGCCATTGAGCGCGAAGAAGGTGATGCCCGTCATCATCAGGCTCACCACCAGGGTGGCCACCGCCAGCAGTTTGGTTTGAAGGCTGAATTCGGCCCACCAAGCGCTAATGCGCTCTGTCCAGTTTTGGTCGTCACTGGGCTTGGAGTCGATCACCGCCCATGAGGCCCGGCCATCGTTCGAGGCCGTCGCTGGTTCGCTGGCCATGGCTTCGACTTGCGTTGGCTGAGCCTAAGACCGGCGCACCTGATGACCAATGTCTCTGCGGTATTGCATTCCTCTGTAGTCCACCGTTTCCAGGGCCTGGTACGCGCGAGCAAAGGCCTGGTCGAACGTGTCAGCTTGGGCCACCTGGGTCAGGACCCGCCCTCCACTGGTGAGCAGGCGACCGTCTTGATCCCGGCGGGTCCCGGCGTGGAACAGCTGGCGCTGGGGATCGTCGTCCGGCGCCAGGAGAACCACATCCCCTTTTTTCGGTGCGTCGGGGTAGCCCTCGGCGGCGGTTACCACGCAGGCGCTGCAGGCCTCGGTGATGGTGAGCGCTGGGGCCAGATCCAGGCATCCCAGGGCGCAGGCCTGAAGCACCTGGGCCAGTTCCGGCCCCATCAGCGGCATCAGGGTTTGGCACTCCGGATCCCCAAACCGGCAGTTGAATTCGATCACCTGGGGGCCGGTCGCGGTGAGCATGAGGCCGGCGTAGATCACACCCCTGTACTGAATGCCGCGGTTGCGCAGGGCACGCAACGTTGGCGTGAGCACCTGCGCCCTCACCTGCTCGAGGCCGGCGGCGTCGAGGAGCGGGGCTGGGGCATAGGCGCCCATGCCGCCGGTGTTGGGACCCCGATCTCCTTCGAGCAGACGCTTGTGATCCTGGGCGGGGGGGAGCAGCACCATGCGTTCGCCATCGCAGAGGGCGAACACGGAGACCTCAGGTCCTTGCAGACGTTCTTCGAGCACCAGGCGTTCGCCGGCGCTGCCGAACCGGCCTGCGAAGGCCTCCTGGATCGCTGCTGCAGTGGCCTCGATGGTCTCGGCCACGGTGACCCCCTTCCCGGCGGCCAAACCATCAGCTTTGACGACCAAAGGCCGCTGCAGGCGATCGAGCACGGCCAGTGCTTCGGGGAGTTCCGAGACAGCCCAGTGCCCGGCAGTGGGAATTCCTCCCTCCTGCATCAGTTGCTTGGCCCAGGCTTTGCTGGCCTCCAGCTGTGCACCATCGGCACCCGGTCCGAACACCGCCAGTCCGGCTTCCCGCAGGCGATCGGCCACCCCAGCGGCCAGGGGGGCTTCCGGGCCGATCACCACGAGATCGATGGCATGGTCGCGACAGTGCGCGATCAGGCCGTCGGCATCCAGCTCGCTGATCCCGAGAGCCCGGCAGCCTTCCAGATCCAAGGTGCCGCCGTTGCCCGGGGTGACCCAGACCTCGTTGACCCCTGGGCAACGGCGCAGCGCCCAGGCCAGGGCCTGCTCCCGGCCGCCACCGCCCACCACAAGCAGGCGGTGCAGGGGGGGCAGGGACTGAGGACGGGGGCTGGAATGGGCCATGGAGGCAGGCGTGATGGTCGAAGACCCTTAGGTTTGAACGCCCGATCACGGTCGACGATCGTGATGGGATCCATCCATCTTTGTTGAGCGCCTGCCGGCCCATGGGTTTTCTTCCCCTGTCCCTGACGCTTCTGCTGGCGGCAATCCCTATTCCGGTGGAGGAGTCACGGCTTCAGAACGATGCGGCTCCGGTGCTGGAGCAGGCGATGGCGCCGGAAGCCTTCGAGGCTGTGCTGCTCGAGGGCGATCTTCCTGCGTTGCAGCTGGCCTGTGCGGATGCCGCTCAGTTCGGGCTGGAGGAGCGATTGCGCTTGTTGCGCAATCGCTTGATGGAGGTAGCACCGGCTCCCCAGCCCTTTGCGGTGGTGATGGCCAACGCTCGGGCGCTGATGCAGTGCAAGGCGCCCGACAGTGTGCCTGTGGTGCTCAGTCGCTACGGCCCAGCGCCAGGCCAGCAGCGCAGGGAGTGGCTGCTGCTCTCCTGGCGTGCGGCCGCTGCGGCTCTGGATCAGGAGCGGGCGATCCTGGCCCTCCTGCGCCTGGCTGAAGGCGATCCTTCCCGACTGGAGGCTGAAGCGCTTGTGGTGGGGCTGGATGATGCCGGGCAGCCGTTAACGCGGTCTGGTCTTGATGTGCTCGCGGATCACCAGATCGCCAACGGCGACGCAGCTGAGGCTGTGATCACCCTGCTGGCTGGGCGTCGTACCGGAGAGGCGGCTGCCCGCCGGCTTGGTTTGGCGTCCGAGCTGTTGGGTGAGCTGGAACCGGAGCGCAGCGGGCCGCTGTTGGAAGCGGCTTTGGATCAGGCGGCCGCTGTGCAGGCCTGGAATTTGGCGGAGGATCTTCTGCGGCTGCAGCTGACGCTGGAGTTGGAGAACGGCGGCACTGGAGATCGTCCGCGCGAGCGTCTGCGCCGCCTGGCCACGCGGGTGGATGATCGCTTCACCCTCTTGGATCTCGATCGCGATGCGCCGGTGTTGACGCCGGGTCAACGGGAGCAGCTGGATCAGGAGCTGCGCTCCCCGCGCGCGCCGGGAGGGCATGCTGCACTGGGAGAATCAGAGGCTTCCGAGGCCGACGCGACCGTTTTCTCCGCACAGCCATGACCCTGTCCCACGGCGAGCTCCTTTACGAAGGCAAAGCCAAACGCATCTATGCCAGCGCAGACGACCAGCAGGTTTTGGTGGAGTTCAAGAATGACGCCACCGCTTTCAATGCCCAGAAGAAAGCCCAGCTCGAGCACAAGGGCCGACTGAACTGCCAGATTTCGGCCTGCCTGTTTGAGCTGCTCGAGCGCCATGGCATCCCCACGCATTACGTGGGTGTTGCCGATGCCACTTGGATGGTTGTGCAGCGTGTGGAGGTGATCCCGATCGAGGTGGTGCTGCGCAACACGGCCACCGGATCGCTGTGCCGAGAAACCCCGATCCCCCAGGGCACAGCCCTCGATCCCGCCCTGCTCGACCTTTATTACAAAGATGATGCGCTGGGAGATCCGCTGCTCACAGATGCCCGGATCGCCCTGCTTGGTGTGGTGAGTGCGGAGCTACGCCAGCGCATGGAGGCGCTGGCCCGTCAGGTGAATGCTGTGCTGCAGCCGTTTTTCAAAGACCTGGGCTTGCAGCTGGTGGATTTCAAGTTGGAACTGGGCCTGAATCAGGCCGGTGAGCTGCTGGTTGCTGATGAGATCAGTCCTGATACCTGCCGCCTCTGGGACCTCAGCAGCACCGATGCCAATGAGCGCATTCTCGACAAGGATCGATTCCGCAAGGATCTCGGCGGCGTGATCGAGGCCTACGGGGAGGTCTGCAAACGGGTACAAGGGGCATGCCCACAACCCCGGAACTGCGGGTAGGTTCTCCAGACGTTTGTGGCCTGTCCGGCCGACTTCCGTCTCCCCCATGGTGACCTTCTCCTCCCGCCGAACCAGGACAACCGTTCGGCGGAGCGTTCTTGGAGTGGCGCTATCGCTGCCGCTGATGGCCCTTCCGGCCAGGGCGCAGGCGGAGGCTGAAGCAGTTCAAGTTGAGGCCTCTGAAACCGAAGTGGTTCAGGCCGGCGGTGCCTCTGGAGAAGTTGAGGTCGAGCAGAGCACGTCTGAAGAGATCGACGTGACGCCGGCGGCGCCGGCTCAAACCGCGCCTGCCGAGCAAGCACCTGCGGCAGAAACGCTTCCCCAGGCTCCCGCCAGCCCCAGGGTGTTGATCACTGAGGTGATCATTGAAGGCATCGCCGATCATCCGGAGCAGGAACGCCTTGAATTGGCGGCCTACGACGCGATGAGCGTGCGTCCGGGCAGCCGGGTGACCCGGGAGGAGCTCAAGCTCGACCTCGACGCCATCTATGCCACTGGTTGGTTTTCCGATGTACGCATCGAGCCGATCAACGGCCCGCTCGGTGTGCAGCTGGTGGTGCAGGTGGTGCCCAATCCGGTGCTCACCCGGGTGGAGCTGGAGCCAGACGACAACAAAATCAAGCCGGAGGTGATTGAGGACACGTTCAGCTCTGACTACGGACGCACGCTCAACCTCAACGAGCTGCAGCTGCGCATGAAGGAGCTGCAGAAGTGGTACGCCGACGAGGGGTATTCCCTGGCCAGGGTCAGTGGGCCGACCCGTGTCAGCCCTGATGGTGTGGTGCAACTCAAGGTGTTGATCGGCACCGTTGATGGCGTCCAAGTTGAGTTCATCACCAAGGAAGGCGAAACCACCGACGACAAGGGCGAGCCGCTGAAGGGCAAAACCAAACCCTGGGTGGTGACCCGCGAAATTTCGATTGAGCCGGGCGAACCTTTCAACCGCAAACAACTGGAAGAGGACATCAAGCGCCTCTACAGCACCTCGCTGTTCAGCGACATCAAGGTGACCCTCAAGCCTGTGGCTGGGGAGCCGGGCAATATCACCATTGTGCTCGGGATCGTGGAGCAATCCACCGGCTCCCTCTCCGGTGGTTTGGGATACAGCCAGAGCCAGGGTGTGTTCGGTCAGGTGCAGCTGTCAGACAGCAACCTGCTCGGTCGCGCCTGGAATCTTGCGCTCAACATCACCTACGGACAGTTCGGTGGTCTTGCCAATTTCACCTTTACAGATCCCTGGATCAAGGGAGACAAGCACCGCACATCCTTCCGGACGTCCATCTTTTTGAGCCGGGAAGTTCCCCAGGTGTTCCAGAGCCAGAACGAGGGCGACATCGTCACCGTGACGGATTACGAGGACAACAACTCCAGGTACGCCTACGACATCAACAACCGGAACAACCCTGCAGACCGGCGCTTCAACAATGTGGCCAATGCCAGCAGGCAGTTCCCTGAAGAGAGCTGGTTTGATTTCGAAGGCGACTCCGTTGCCCTGCAGCGAATCGGAGGCAACGTTATTTTCGCCAGACCCCTCAACGGCGGTGACCCGTTCAAGAAGGTGCCCTGGCAGGTGCTGGCTGGTGTGAATCTCCAGAATGTGCGGCCGATCAATTTCAACGGCGACACCCGGCCCTACGGCGTGCCCAGCGGCAACATTCGCGACGGCCGCATTCCCAACGACGAGGTGATTTGCGTTGCCTTTGATTGCGCGGACGAAAACAACCTGGCCAGTGTGCGTTTTGCGGCCACCTACAACACCCTCAACGACGGTCGCAATCCCACCTCCGGAAACTTCTTCAGTTTCGGTACGGAGCAGTACGTGTCCATCGGACCGAACTCACCAACTTTCAACCGTTTCCGAACCACTTACACCCACTTCATTCCCGTGAAGTGGCTCAAGTTGTTCAAGGGTTGCCGACCCAAGCCCGGTGAGAAGGAGAACTGTCCTCAGGCGCTCGCCTTCCAGGTGAAGGCCGGCACGATCGTGGGCCAATTGCCTCCCTACGAAGCCTTCTGTTTGGGTGGCTCCAACTCGGTGCGCGGCTGGTTCGACTGCGACCTGGCGGTGGGCCGCAGTTTCGGTGAAGCCACGATCGAATACCGCTTCCCGATCATCAGCATCTTCTCCGGCGAGGTGTTCTTCGATGCCGGTACGGATTTCGGGACCCAGGCCAGTGTTCCCGGTAAGCCCGGTCAACTGCTCAAGAAGCCCGGATCAGGCGTCTCCCCTGGTGTGGGTGTGATCGTGACCACGCCCGTGGGTCCGCTGCGACTGGAAGTGGCCAGCCAGGACTTCACCGGGGAGTGGCGCTTCAACCTGGGTGTGGGCTGGAAGTTCTAATGGTTCGCTGGCCCGTTGATTACGACGGTGCCTGGACCCTGGCTGGGCCTGTGCATCGCAGTGGAATCGGCTTGCACAGTGGCCAGCCGGTGTCGGTGACGCTGAAGCCGTCGCTCGAACCGGGGGTGTGGGTGCAGTGGGCGTCCGATGACGCTGCGCCCGTGCGGCTCGCGCCGTCCCAGGTGCGTGACAGCCAGTTGTGCACCACCCTCGATCTCGGCAGCCGTCGGCTGGCCACCGTGGAACACCTGTTGGCAGCGCTGGCGGGGTGTGGGCTCACCCATGCCCTGCTCGAGGTGGATGGAGAGGAGATTCCCCTGCTCGATGGCTCAGCCCTGGGCTGGGTGGAGGCGATCGCGGAAGCGGATCTGCTGGAGGTTCCCGGTTGGCATCCGCAGCGCCCCGAGCTCGAGCACCCACTTGCCCTGCATCGCGGCAGCAGTGTGATCACCGCGACCCCGGCCGAGCAGTTCAGCGTGGTGGGCGTGATTGATTTCCCTCAGCCGGCGATCGGCAGGCAGCAATTCACGTTGGAGCTCACGCCGCAGCGTTTCGTTGAGGAGATCGCTCCGGCTCGCACCTTCGGGTTTCGGGACCAGGTGGAGCACCTGCGTGCTGCGGGCCTGATCCAGGGTGGGGCGCTTGATAATGCCCTGGTGTGTGATGGAGAGCACTGGCTGAACCCACCGCTGCGCTTTCCGGATGAACCGGTGCGCCATAAGCTGCTTGACCTGATCGGCGACCTGGCACTCGTGGGATTCCCGCGGGCGCAGGTGCTGGTCTACCGCGGCTCCCACGGTCTGCATGCCGACCTGGCGGCGGCCCTGGCCGATCGTTCCCCTGTCCAGCCCTGACTGTTTTGACACCTTCCTCCGCCAACGACGCTGTGACTTCCCAGCCCGTGCTCAACGCCGAGCAGATCATGGGTTTGTTGCCGCACCGTTACCCCTTTGCCCTGGTGGATCGGGTGCTGGAGCACGTTCCTGGTGAAAAGGCCGTCGCCATCAAGAACGTGACCCTGAACGAGCCCCAGTTCCAAGGGCATTTCCCCGATCGACCGCTGATGCCTGGTGTGCTGATCGTGGAGGCGATGGCTCAGGTGGGCGGTTTGATCGTCACCCAGATGCCCGATCTCCCCAAAGGCCTGTTCGTGTTCGCGGGCATCGACGGCGTGCGTTTTCGCCGTCCGGTTGTTCCGGGTGATCAGCTGCGCATCAGTTGCGAGTTGCTCAGCCTCAAGCGTCAGCGCTTCGGCAAGGTGAAGGCGGAAGCCACGGTGGAGGGCCAGCTGGTGTGTTCTGGCGAGCTGATGTTCTCGCTGGTGGATTGACCATGATGAGCGAACAGCATTCCACTGTTGTGACTGCCGAAAACCGGCCTGCCCAAGTGCACCCCCTCGCGGTGGTCGACCCACGCGCTGAGCTCGCAGCGGGCGTGGTGATCGGTCCGGGCGCGGTTGTGGGCCCCGACGTGCGCATCGGGGCTCATACCTGGGTCGGCCCCAATGCCGTGCTTGATGGTCAATTGGTCATCGGGGAGCACAACAAGATTTATCCCGGCGCCTGCCTCGGACAGGAACCTCAGGATCTGAAATACAAAGGTGCACCCACGGAGGTGGTGATCGGCGATCACAACACCATTCGCGAGTGCGTCACCATCAACAGGGCGACCGATGAGGGTGAACAGACCCGCATCGGCGATCACAACCTTCTGATGGCTTACTGCCATCTCGGCCACAACTGTGAGTTGGGCAACGGCATCGTGATGTCGAACAGCATTCAGGTGGCCGGCCACGTGCTCATCGAAGACCGGGCGGTGATCGGTGGTTGCCTGGGGATTCATCAGTTCGTGCACATCGGTGGCATGGCGATGGTGGGCGGCATGACCCGGGTGGACCGGGATGTGCCGCCTTACTGCCTGGTGGAGGGACACCCGGGTCGGGTGCGTGGCCTCAATCGGGTGGGACTGCGCCGGCGGGGCCTTGATCGCAAGGACGATGGCCAGGAGCTCAAGCAACTGCAGGAGATCTGGTCGTTGCTGTACCGCTCGGAGCATGTGATCGCCGATGGCCTCAAGCTGGCCCGGGAGCAGTCCTTGCTGCCTCTGGCGGATCACCTCTGCTCCTTCCTGGAGCGCTCCATTGCTCCGGGGCGTCGTGGCCCGATGCCGGCTCTCGGCTCGCGCTGATGGTGCGATTGCTGATCAGCACCGGGGAGGTGTCCGGTGATCTGCAGGGAAGCCTGTTGATCGAGGCCCTGCACCGGCAGGCTGCCCGCAGGGGCTTGGACCTCGAAGTGCTCGCCCTCGGTGGCAGCCGCATGCAGGCGGCGGGTGCTGAACTGCTGGCGGACACGGCGCCCATGGGCGCGATCGGCCTGTGGGAGGCCTTGCCTCTGGTGCTACCGACCTTGAAGCTGCAGGCCCGCGTGGATCACGTGCTGCAGCAGCGACCCCCTGATGGGGTGGTGTTGATCGATTACATGGGCGCGAATGTGCGCCTGGGCAACAATTTGCGGCGGCGGTTGCCTTCGATTCCGATCACTTATTACATCGCACCTCAGGAGTGGGCCTGGCGCATTGGTGATGGGGGGACCACCCAGCTGCTCAAGTTCACCGATCGGATCCTGGCCATTTTCCCGGAAGAGGCGACGTTCTATGCCAGTCGGGGCGCAGACGTGACCTGGGTTGGCCACCCCCTGCTCGACAGTGTTGCCAACCGTCCGGACCGGGCTGCTGCCCGCGCGCGGCTGTCGCTGCCGCCGCAAGGGCGGCTGCTCTTGTTGTTCCCTGCATCCAGGCCTCAGGAGCTGAAGTACCTGATGCCGGTGTTGGTGGAGGCTGCTGCCCGCCTTCAGGCCCGGGATCCCTCCCTGGATGTGATCGTTCCGGCCGGATTGGCCTCCTTCGAGCAGCCCCTCAAGGAGGCCCTGGCTGCGGCTGGTGTGCGTGGCTCCGTGGTGCCGTCCGCAGACGCCGACACCTTGAAGCCGTGGTTGTTTGCGGCAGCCGACCTGGCTCTGGGCAAATCGGGCACGGTGAACCTTGAGCTGGCGCTCCATGGTGTGCCCCAGGTGGTGGGCTATCGGGTGAGCCGGGTGACGGCCTGGGTGGCCCGTCACCTGCTGCGCTTTCAGGTGAAGCACATCTCTCAGGTAAACCTGCTGCTGGGTGAGCGCCTGGTGCCGGAGCTGCTCCAGGATTCATTTGATGCGGACCATCTCGTGGAGCTGGCGGCGCCGCTGCTCGCTGATGACGCAGCGCGGCAGGCCATGTTGAGTGGCTACAAACGGCTCACCGAAACGC
The DNA here is from genome assembly GCF_025128215.1 of Synechococcus sp. CS-197. Taxonomy (NCBI): domain Bacteria; kingdom Bacillati; phylum Cyanobacteriota; class Cyanophyceae; order Synechococcales; family Synechococcaceae; genus Synechococcus; species Synechococcus sp. CS-197. The sequence continues at coordinate 128,164 of NZ_JAHLZC010000017.1, forward strand.
TGGGCGAGCCTGGCGTGACCGATCGCGCCGCCCGCGCCATTCTCGACCAGCTGCCCCCCACCACAACCGCCTCGTGATGCGCCTCGTTCTGCCTCTGTTCATGGTGGGAGCCCTGCTGTTTGGGGCTCCTGGATCCGTGTTTGCGGCCGTGGAGAATGCCGTGCTCGCCGGGGGATGTTTCTGGTGTTTGGAGAGTGATCTGGAGAAACTTCCCGGGGTGCTGTCGGTGGAGAGTGGTTACAGCGGCGGCAGCGTGGCCAAGCCCACGTACCGGCAGGTGACCAGCGAGACCACGGGGCACCAGGAGGTGGTGGAGGTGCGGTTTGACCCGGCCAAGATCAGCTATCCCCGCCTGCTGCAGTCGTATTGGCGCAATGTGGATCCGTTCGATGGTGGTGGCCAGTTCTGCGACAGGGGCGATTCCTATCGGCCGGTGATTTTCACCAACAGCGAAGCTCAGGCTCAGGCTGCCCGTGCCAGCCGCGCTGCGGCCGCCAGAGAGCTGGGGGTGCCTGAAGCCAAGATCAAGGTGGAGATCAAGCCCCTCAAAAAGTTCTGGCCTGCCGAGGGGTACCACCAGAACTACGCCAAGAACAACACGCTGCGCTACCGCTTCTACCGGTTCAGCTGCGGTCGTGACCGCCGGCTCGATCAGGTGTGGGGCCCCAAAGCCCGCAGCGGCGCTGCCTGGAGTACGCCGGCCAAGCGTTGACAAGGGCGTGCCAGTTGGCCTAACAGATTCTGTGGAAATTCTGTAGTCGTTGATCCGTTCTGATTCAGCGACTTCTCAGTGAAGGTGCGGGTTTTACCCCCTCCTCTTCCTCGATCGATCTGCGTACCATGGCCTCGGGACGCGTAGGAGGTCTGTATGTATCTGCTGACCATCAAGGACGGTCTTGTGACCCGTCACGTGGGCCCGTACCCATCGCCGAAGCAGGCGTCCGATGATCTTGATCGGGTGATGGCCAGCTGCTCAGAGCGGGCCCGTTGGCAGATTCATGCTCTCGAGCATCCCCTGTCGGTGATTGAGACCGCTGCGGTGGCCTCTTAGGGAGACGCATGATCAGACCGCCGGCCCGGGTAGCCGCGCAGCAGGCCGGATTCGATCATCAGCCCCACGCCAGCATTGATGGCGATCAGGCTGAGGGTGCCGTACCAGAACCAGGGGCCTCGATCCTGACCAAGCATCTGCACGATGCGCCGACTCACCGCTTCCCCGAACAGGCAGAGCCCGGCGGGAAGCAGCAGCACCCCCAGCTGGGCTCGGATGTACCAACGCAGGGGTTTGGAAGCCATGACGTGCGGTGACGGCCCCCGAACTTAGGTGTTGGCCTGGTTGGTGATCCAGTTCACCAGGGTGCGAACCCCGTAGCCGGTGGCTCCCGATGGATCCAGCCCCCGGCCCTTGTCGCTCCAGACCGTACCGGCGATGTCGATGTGGGCCCAGGGAATGCCGGCATCGACAAACTCTTTGAGGAACAGGGCGGCTGTGATCGAACCACCCGGCCGGGGGCCGGTGTTTTTCATGTCCGCCAGCAGGGATTTGAGCCCTTTGCGGTAAGGGCTGTGCAGGGGCATGCGCCACAGTCCCTCGCCGGCGGCCTGGGCGGCCATCTCCAACTGGGAGGAGAGGCTGTCATCGCCGCTCCAGAGGCCAGCGATTTCATCACCGAGCGCGATCACACAGGCACCCGTGAGGGTGGCCAGATCAACGATGGCGTCGGGTTTGAGCTTGCAGGCATACACGAGGGCGTCGGCGAGGGTCAGCCGCCCTTCGGCATCGGTGTTGTTGATCTCAATCGTGGTGCCGTTCGAGGCGGTGACGATGTCGCCGGGGTGCACGGCGGAGCCGTTGATCATGTTTTCGCAGGAGGCCACCAGCATGTGCACCTCCACACCGGCCGGACGCAGTTCTGCGATCGCGCGCATGGCGCCGAACACGGCCGCGCTTCCGCCCATGTCGAACTTCATCATGTCGATCTGGGCGGCGCCCACCTTGAGGTTGTACCCGCCTGAATCGAAGGTGAGCCCTTTGCCCACCAGCACCAGCCGCTTGCTTGCTGCGTCGTTGGGGCGGTAGGTGAGGTGGATGAATTTGGGGTCCATGTCCGACCCCTGGCACACCGAGAGGAAGGAGCCCATGCCGCGCTCTTCGCAGTCGGAGCGCTCGAGGATGGTGAGCTCCAGGCCATGTTCATGGGCCAGGTGGCTGGCGGTGCGTGCCAGTTCTGCCGGGGTGACGCTGTTGGGCGGGGCGGCAACCAGCTCGCGGGCCAGTTCCACGCCGGCGCACACCGGATGCACCGCTTCCAGGCCGTGGGACAAGCCTCCGGGCAGAGATCCCAGCAGCTCAAGCTGGTCGGGTTTGGGGCTGGGTTCGGGCTTGCTGCGGAAGCGCTCGTCGCTGTAGAGCGCCAGACGCACCGCTTCAGCGGCGGCGGCGGCATCCTCCTCGGGGGTGTCGCTGCTCCAGGGAAGCAGCAGGCCCAGGGTGCCCCCTTGGCCCTGCGCAGCCCTGGCGGCGGCGGCGGCAGCCAAGCGCAGGCGGTCGCGATCCACGCTGGAGGCCTCTCCCAGTCCCACCAGCACAAGGGCCGTGCAGTCGCTGCGCAACAGGGGCAGGCTGACGCAGTCGCCGGGTTTGCCGCTGAAGGGTTTCTGCTTCAGCCAGTCGCTGAGCTGCAGGCTGAAGCGCTGCTCCATGGCCGCCACCAGGCCCTGGGGGTCGTTCTCAGGGATGCCGAGGGCCAGAACGGAACCGCTCCAGGCCTCAGGGGTGGCCGGAGAGAGGGAGATCTTCATGGGGAGCCGATGCCTGCAGCGATGCTAGAAGCCTCCCTCAAGCCGCATGGAACGGTGTGGCCCAGCGTTCGCGCGTTTCCTTGTTGAAGGGCGGTTGCCAGCGTCGGATCAGGGTCTGTTCCAGCTGCCGGCGGGCCCGGGTGGCCCTGGGCACATCGCCCCAGAAGCGAATGCTGGTGCTGCAGCGCAGACCACAGGCCATGCAGGCTTCCTGGTAGGCGGCCAGGTAGGCCTTGCAGTCGTGCTCTCCCTTCCAGCGACGATCGGCGGCGATCGTTTCTCCGATGTAGAGCAGCAGGGGCTGCGCGAGATCAGCAGGGCGGTCCATCACGAAATAGAGCGCTGCGCCTTGATGGGGGCCTTCCGGCCAGCGCCAGAAACTGAGCGGCAGCGGTTTGAGCTGCAGGGGGTCAAAGCTGGCGAGGGGATCCTGGGCCGCCTCGAAGAAGGCGCCCTGCAGAGCGTCTGGCGGTGTGGGCGCAAACAGCGGCGCCTGGAAGGCATGCACCCGCTGCTGCCAGCGGCGTAGCTGGGGGGCTGTGATCGCCAGCTCTGCGCCGCCACCCGCTGCGCCGGTCTGGGAGGCATCAGCAAAGAGATCGCCCTGGCGGGGTGCGTCAGCCATGCACTCAACGCCGCGGCGGCAGGCTGGGGCCGGAGGGTTTAGCACCGAACGTCACCCGACCGATCAGAGCCTCCACGGCATCAGGCGGAAGACAGAGTCGCTCCTGCAGGTCTGCCAGGTGCTGAAAGGGTTGGCGGCGCCGTTCGCTGATCAGGCGCTGCAGGCGCTCCTGCGGCCATCCCAGGCTGGCGGCCAGCAGGGTGGGACTGCCAGCGTTGAGATCGAGGGGCGGTTGATCCGGCAGCGGGGGAGCGTCGCCATGCCAGCGAAACACCAGATGGGGCCGCCACTGCGCGCAGAGCGCAGATGGCAACTCGAGCAGACGGGCCAGATCCTCCAGCTGGCTGAACTGCACCCCGCCCTGCTGCAGGCGCAGGAGCAGATCCACCATGGCCTCACTGCAGCCGGGTAGTCGGCGCCAGTCGTCGGCCGTGGCCCGGTTCACATCGATGCACCAGCTGGCTTCTTCGTTCCTTGGAGTGGGGGCAGCGGCTGGGCGCACCGGATCGGCCGGCAGGTCGCCGATGGCCTGCAGCACCTTGCGTGCCAGGGGATCGAGCCAGTGCCGGCGGGCCATTGCCGCGTGTCTCCTAAGCAGCCTGGCCAGGACCCTAGGTCCAGCGGGGCGGTCTGGCGGGGACCTGCACGAGCCCCTCACGAAAGGCGGTCACCACCGCTGCGGTGCGGTCTTTGGCTGCCAGCTTGCGCAGCAGGCTGCTCACGTGGCTTTTCACGGTCTCGATCGATACCACCAGGTCGTTGGCGATCGCCTCATTGCTCATGCCGCGGCAGAGCCCGCGCAGCACGTCTTCCTCGCGCATCGTGAGTTCCTGCAGGGGCAGGGACTGGCCGCTGCTGGGAAGCCGGCTGTGGTGGAGCACACCGCTGATCAGCGGATCGAGATATTGCCCATCGCTGTCGATCGCGGTGAAGGCGGTGGCCACCGCGCCGGTGCCGGCGCTTTGAACAGCGCAGATGCCATGGCATCCGGCCTCGATCGCGTTCAGGATCGTGCGGGCGATCGGCCTGTGCAGCAGGATCAGCACCTTGAGCTCGGGCTGAACCGCAAGGGCGCGCTCCACCAGGCTGATGCCGCTGCCGCTCTCCAGCAGATCGGTGCAGAGCAGCAGGGTGGCTGCTTGGCTCTGAATGTTGCCGAGGCAGTCGTCTTCGCTGGTGCAGGCGGCCACCAGAGGCCCCTGACCTTCGAACCAGATCGTCCAGCTGGCGAGCAGCACCGGGTCGGCGGTGGCGATGGCGGTGCGGCTGCGGCGCAGCAGGCCGTGGCCCTGGCGGGATTGCTCTTGCAGTAAGGGGATCTGGGCGCTGAGATCCATCGGGAGAAACGGGCGGGAACCGAGGCCGTTGGCTCTTTCATGGTGGCGCGAATCCAGGGGCGTGGATCCGCACTGTCAGTGCGGGCGCTCATTGTTCAGACTTTCGCAAGTAAACGGATGGAGCCATGGCGTTCTTCGACTCCGAAATCGTGCAGGAGGAGGCCAAGCGGCTGTTCGGCGACTACCAGCAACTGATGCAGCTGGGCTCGGATTACGGCAAGTTCGACCGGGAGGGCAAGAAGAAATTCATCGACACGATGGAGGAGCTGATGGAGCGCTACCGCGTGTTCATGAAGCGTTTCGAGCTCTCGGAAGACTTCCAGGCCAAGCTCACGGTGGAGCAGCTGCGCACCCAGTTGGGGCAATTCGGCATCACGCCCGAACAGATGTTCGAGCAGATGCACGGCACGCTGGAGCGGATGAAGAGTCAGCTGGAGCAGCCCCCCAGCTGAGGCGACCCGTACGATTCAGCCCGCAACCGCTCCGCCTGTCCATGGCCCCGACCCCGTCCTTGCCGGCCTGGCTGTCGCGCGGCATGGCCGATCTCTTTCCTGCAGGAGACCCCGCCGATGCGGATCAGGCTCTGGCGGCGCGCCTGGCGCAAGCGGAGTCGCAGGGCCGACCGCTGCGCGTGAAATTGGGCATCGATCCCACCGGCAGCAGCATTCATCTGGGCCACAGCATCCTGTTCCGCAAGCTGCGGGCCTTCCAGGATGCGGGCCATACGGCGGTGCTGATCATCGGGGATTTCACGGCGCGGATCGGTGATCCCACCGGCAAAAGCGACACCCGGGTGCAGCTCACAGCTGAGCAGGTGGACGCCAATGCCGCCACCTATCTCGCCCAGCTGGGCCAGGGGCAGCCGAAGGACACGGCCCTGCTGGATTTCGAGACCCCCGGCCGTTTGGAGGTGCGCCGCAACAGCGAATGGCTGGAGGGGTTGGACCTGCCGGCCGTGATCGGCCTGCTGGGGACGGCCACCGTGGGCCAGATGCTGGCCAAGGACGACTTCTCCAAGCGCTATGGCAGCGGCACGCCCATTGCCCTGCATGAGTTTCTCTATCCGCTGCTGCAGGGCTACGACTCGGTGGCGGTGAACGCCGATGTGGAGCTGGGCGGCACCGACCAGAAGTTCAATGTGGCCATGGGCCGCGATCTGCAACGCCATTTCGGCAAGGGGACGCAGTTCGGGTTGCTCTTGCCAATCCTGGTGGGTCTCGATGGGGTGCAGAAGATGAGCAAAAGCCTCGGTAACACCGTGGGTTTGGAGGAGGATCCCCTCTCGATGTACTCCAAGCTCGAAAAGGTGGGCGATGGGGCGATCAACGATTACGTGACCTTGCTCACCAACCTGGATCTGGCGGCGTTGCCGGAGAACCCACGCGAGAAGCAGAAGGCGATGGCTCTCGCTGTGACCGCCAGCCGCCATGGATTGGAGGCCGCCGCCAAGGCTCAGGCCGATGCCGCCAGCCTGGTGGGCGGAGCGGGTGATGCGGCGGCGGAGGTGCCGGAGGCGTCGCTGGCGCAGGTGAACTTTCCGGCCAAGGCCTTCTATTTGCTCAGCGCGGTGGGCATCTGCGCCAGCAGCAGCGATGCGCGCCGTCAGATCAAGGGTGGCGCCGTGCGCTTGGAGGGGGAGAAAATCACCGACCCCAACCAGGAGTTCGCCACAGCCGCGGAGCTGGAGGGCAAGGTGCTGCAGTTGGGCAAGAAGACCTTCCGGCGGCTTACCGCTTGAGCAGGGTGACGCAGGCCCCGTACTCGCTCAGGGTCTGATCGCAGCTCAGTAGCTGGTTCCGCTCCTGCTGCGCCTGAGCGATCAGCAACCGATCAAAAGGATCCCTGTGGTGCCAGGGCAAATTCTGGACGGCTAAGCAGTGCTCGGCCTGGATGGGCAATTCTTCAAACCCTTCACGCTGGAGATGCTGGCGTAACGCAGCAGTGTCGAACTGAAAGTCGGGGCGGTTGAGCGAGCGTTTGATCGCCACTTCCCACAGGCTGACGACACTCACAAAAAAGCGTTGTTGTCGGTCTTTCAGATCTGGGATCAGCGTGGCTGGGAGCTCTTCCGGTGCAAAGGCCATCCAGATCAGCAGCTGCGTGTCGAGCAGGCGTGGCGGTGTTGTTCCGCTGGTCATCAGCCGAACATGGCGTTGATGTCATCAACGAAGTCGGCTTTCACATCAGCAGTGGCGATGCCCTGGTTGCTCATGAACCCCAGCGTCCGCCTGCGCGGTGAGGTGTCGACGGGGACGAGCTTCACCAGGGGTTTGCCGGCCCGAGCGATCACCACCTCATCCCCATCCAGGGCCTGCTCCACATAACGGGAGAGGTGGGTCTTGGCGGCGTGGAGATTCACTTGCATGGCATCAGCTTAGCCGGCAGGGCGGCTAAGCTAGAGGGGTATGTGCTGCGGCTGGGCAGGAGGGCCTTCCGGCGGCTTACCGCTTGAGCAGGGGCCTGTCCCTCAAGCTGCCTTGATGGGGATCAGAGGTTGCGCAGCACCTCCAGATCTTCGGGTTCGAGATCGGTGGGAACGCCCTGGCGCAGGATCTCCGAGAAACCCTCATCGCGGTTGAGCACGGTGAGCAGGTAGAGGCGATCGGGGCCGGGATTTTCGAAATCGTGAATGGCCTCGGCAGGAACCACCACAAAGTCGCCGGTGCTGGCTGTGATCGACCGCTCCTCGATGTGGAAGATCACCGTGCCCCGCAGCACGAAATAAAACTCCGCGGAGTGATGGTGGGTGTGCAACGGCACCCGGTCGCAGGGATCGTGGATTTCCAGAAACAGGCTGATCCCTTCCTGGGACCCGCGGTCGTCATCACCATCGGCGGGTGAGCTGAGCAGGGCCAGTCGGCAGTGGTCCTGATCGCTGAAGCGGTAGCCCTGGAGCTGGTCGGGGTGAATGATCCGCGGAAGCATGGGTCGGGTGGCTGTGGCCTCAGGATGGAGGCTGCTGCTGCGGCTGTCTTGGCATCGTTGCGTTCCGCTCATCCGGCTGATCGGATCATCGTGGCCCTCGATGGCATGGCGCCCGAGCAGGCTTTGGCCTTTGCCGCCCAGGTGGAGGGGCTGCGTTGGGTGAAGGTGGGCCTGGAGCTGTTTGTGCAGGCTGGTCCTGAGGTGGTGGCCCAACTGCGCGAGCAGGGGTTGCGGGTGTTTCTCGATCTCAAATTTCACGACATCCCCGCCACGATGGCCGGGGCCTGCCGGCGGGCGGCGGCCCTGGGGGCCGAGCTGATCACGGTGCATGCCTGCGCCGGCAGCGAAGCGCTCAAGGCAGCCCAGGCCGCAGCGGTGGAAGGAGCTCAAGGCGCAGGCCAACCCGCCCCCACGCTGTTGGCGGTGACGGTGCTCACCAGTTGGGAGGAGCAGCGATTGCAACGGGAACTCGCCATCACCCAGGGCATCGCCGAACGGGTGCCGGCGTTGGCGCAGCTCTCGGCGACCGCTGGAATCGGTGGGTGTGTGTGCTCACCTCTGGAGGCCGCGGCGTTGCGGGCGCAGCACCCTGAACCGTTCGCGTTGGTCACCCCAGGCATTCGCCCCAAAGGCGCTGCTGTTGGGGATCAGGCCCGGGTGATGGGGCCGGCTGAGGCGATTGCAGCAGGAGCCAGTCAGCTGGTGATCGGCCGGCCGATCACCAAGGCCGAAGATCCCAGCGCGGCGTTTGCAGCTTGTTGCGGGGAGCTCCTGGGCTGATCGCTCCCACGCTTTGCCGATCATCCCAATCTGCGAAAATCGGTCTAATGCAAGGCCTCAATTTGTGGATCAGGGTTTGCTTTGCCCTGGAATCCATCGCATCCTTTTGCCAATTCATGAACCCATGGATCTGGCTCAACAGCAATGGCGCCAGGCCTTAATCCGCGAACGGGGGGCGATTCCGCGCCGTTTCTGAGGCCCGCAAAGGATCAGCTTCATTGGTTTTCATCCATCAAGTTGTTCTTCATGCCAGCAATGAGAATCATCTTGCGCTGACCTTGTGAACCTTTCACGGTTGGAACGCCATGCCAGGCCTCAGCCGTTCGGGGCAAAACAAAAGCGCGATTGGAAACAAAATCAATCGTTTTGACTTCAAAAAAATTAGCCCAATCTTGTGTTTTTCCGTTTTTTGGGAATCGATCTTGGTCTTGGGGATTCTTTGGGACGTAGAGTCGAGTTCCGCATGCATTAAGCCCTTGATGCTCTGGCAGATAGGCCAAGATTGTAAAAACTCTGCTTGGTGGGTCGATATGAGGGCCAAGACTGTAACCATCGCTATCACGAATCAATACCGTTGTGAGATGCACTGATGGGTGCCGATCCTTTTCTTTGGCTAAATTTGCTGGAATGATGGCATTGAGTAGTTGGCTGCTAAAAGCAGGATTATTGAGATGGTGCTGAAATGTGTCCCAGAATTCAGCTGCAGGTTGCTGGAATGATGCTATGTGACTTTTCCCCAATGCATTGTCACTCAGTGGGGCGCATAATCGATCAATGCAATCCTTCTTCTGGCCTGGATAAGGCTTCATCATCTCTGGGGCCGGGAAATATTCATGGATGGCTGCCAGAGAGGCAGGATCAAAGCAATCATCAATCACTCCGTGGGGTGCCGGCTGTTGGTAGCGAACCTGCCCACTTGTGCATGAACGTAATAAAGAGTCTGCCGCTTTGATGCCAAGGTCTTGATCTGTCATGGCTGGGTCAATGCGGGGCATGAAATTTTTCCTTATTCAATGCCAGGTATCTCGGGTGGACATGGGCTGGCTTGTTTGTCTTTCATGATTTCAACTTGCGCTAAAAAATTGGCGTTGGTGTGGCTGAAGCTCGGCTGCGAATACCCAGTCAGTGGGTCACCCATGGCGTTGGCATAAGCGATCCAGTTTTTGATAATAAGCCATTCACCGAGATTAAACGCAGAGGCGGATTTGTTGATCGGCATGGAATTCCTTTGTTTGAAAAACTGGGCTTCCTTATTCGCCCACTCCTCGCGTTGCCTTGGCCCTTCCTGAAGACTTGTGGATGTATTGATTGCTCCGTAATCGGGGTATTCTTTTCTGAAGGATGTGCATCCTCGATTGATTGAAGCCTCGGGGGAAAGAGCTGTCCTTTTCCGGCATTCTAAAATTACATTTTTGGCAACGTGCGCGGCTTCCTTCACGCCTGAGCAGTAAATTAATCCCTTGTAAAAATTGTTTTGGCCTGGCCGTAATTCAATCATGCACTTGCTTATATTGCTATCTTTGAGATGCAATGTTTTCATGAGAAAATGAAGCATCAGCAGCTCGTCTAGACTTTTGGCGTTAAGTTGAATTTTATAGCAGCTGTGGCATCGCTTGGCGATCGCCTGTTGAGCAAGAAAGAATTTGCTGAGGGCGGAGCAGTTTGGAGCTTCGGATTGTTGAATATGATAGATCTGGGTGAGGCTTGTGTTGATCTGCTGATCAAGTGAGGCTGTAATGATGAAGGCTTTTTGGATGAAATGCTGAATCTCAGCTGCGCTGATTGTGCTGTTGTTGGCTCCAGGCAATGGAAGCTTTCTGAGTTCTGCGTCGACACTCTCGATCGGGTGGATTGCCTTTGAATTGATTGTATTTCTTTGTTGCTGAAGTGTGAGTGTTAAAAGATCACAGGCTTTAGTTGTATCGGCAGCATTGGGTTTAATTGATTCAAGTGCACAGGCCAGCGCTTGATCGAGATTGCCAAATTTGCGGTGGAGGTGGCCAAGCTCGATCGTTGCATCGATATTGTGAGGATCAATTTTTAGGGCTTGATGATTTGATTGAAGCGCCTCATGGAAGTTGCCAAGCTCCCTGTGAATCAATCCTTGGATCCAGTAAGAATTGGTGTCATTTGGATCCAGCAAAATAGCTTGAGATATTGACGTCAGCGCCTGGTTAAGGTAGCCGCAATCTCTACAGCTGTTGGCAAAGTTTTTGTGTGCTTCTGCGCTCTTGGGATTGCTTTTGACGGCTTCGAGGGCGGTTGCCAGCGCCTGGGCTAGTTGCGTTGATGCCACTTTGAGCCTCTCAGACGCTGCTACATATTTTATGGGATTTCTGGAATTATTCGATAAAGTATTTGGGTTTTGCTCGCCGGTAGAATGCAAAAAAATGCGCCAACACCGGCAACCTCTCCAGCTTTAGCCGAAGCTCTGCAGCGGGTGAGCCAGCACCCTGGTGATCACAAGGCCTACCAGCAACTCAGCGCGGCCTATGCCAAGGAGCATCAGGCCGATCTTGCTCTGGCGGCGGCCCTGCAAGCCATTGCGCTGGAGCCCAAAGTTCCCGAGCCTTACTTGCAAGCTGCAGCGGTGTATCGCGATTGGAATCAACCCCAACGAAGCAAGGAGATTCTGCTGCGCTGCATTGAGCATTGCCCCAGCAGCCATGACGCCCACTTACTGCTGGCGACCAACTATCGCGCCTTGCGTGAACTTGATCGGTTTGAAGAGGCGATTCATCGCTGCCTTGCGCTTCAACCCGGCTCGCCAGGAGCATTGATTGAGCTGGCGTCACTGGAGCGCAACAAGGGCAACCGGCAACGCTGCAAAGAGCTTCTAGGTCAGGCTTTGGCTGCTGATGATGAGAAGATCGTCGCTGTATTAGGCCAAGCTGCCGATCTTCAGAGTGATCAAGAGGCGATCGACATTCTTGATTCCATTGAGCGGCTGATCAGCCGATCACCGGATCGCAGACAGCATGAAACGTTGAATTTTGCCCGGTTCGAGTGTCTGCATCGGCTGGGTGATGTTGATCAAGCAGCCACCGCCCTGCAGCAGGCCAATCAGGCCAAGCTCCAGCGGTTGCCCTCCAACAAAATCGCCATGCTGGAGCGCATCCACGCTGGTGCAACAACCCCCAGCGGCGTGGCGCCACAGGCTTCCGCCCACAGCCAGCACGTGTTCATCGTTGGCATGCCGCGCAGTGGCTCCACCCTGTTGGCCTCAATCTTGAGTATGAAGGAGGGCAGCGTCGATTTGGGGGAACACGGCGCGATGGGCCAGGCCATTGCCCAGCTCAACCACCAAGCCAGCGGCACATTGGATGGCCTATATCGCGCGCTCCTCGATGAACTCCCGCTGCTGGAGCAGCCAAGCCAAGCCGCCATCACGATCGATAAATCGGTCTACAACTTCATTCACTGCAATGTGATCCTTGATCTGATCTCCAACGCCAAAGTGATCCACAGCCGGCGCAATCCTCTCGACAACATTCTCTCGATGTTGCGGGCGCGGATGGTTGCACCACAAAACTATTGCTCCGATGTTGTTGATGCTGCTGAAGTAATCATTGCCCAGGAGCAGGCAATGCTTGGCTTCAAGGAACGCTACGGCGAAAGGATCTTCACCAACAACTACGAGCAACTCACCCAAATCCCTGAACACCACATCCGCACACTGCTCTCGTGGCTGGACTGGCCCTGGGATGAGCGCTACTTGAACCACCACCGCAAAGATCGCTTGATTTTCAATGCCAGCGCCATACAGGCCCGCAACCCCATCAACAGTCGCTCTGTTCAGGGCTGGCGCCGCTATGCCGATCTGCTGGAACCAGCCCGGCAGTGCTTGATCAGCAGCGGGCTGTTTGATTCAGCTGACCTAACGGCTTAAACGGGGCGTGGACCTGTGTTCAGCTCTTCAATCTGGGCATCAGGTTGCCTGCAGCAGATCGCTGCGCGTGCCCAGGTCATTGCCGATTGCGATCCAATGATCCAGGCAGCCCTGGCGTAGCTGGGCGGCCCCATCACCTCCCACGCCCTCCAGTTGCAGCAGCAGCCCCATCAGGGCCATGGTGTTGCCCTGGTGAATCTGATCGAACAGCTCATTCGCCCGCAGCCCCGGTATTGCTGCACATGCCCTGGAGAACAGGGTGCGAGGCAGTCCGGGCTCTCGCGTCAGGCCCAGCAGCGGCTGGACCACCACCAGCTTGTCGTCCTGGCGTTCAATCGTGCAGGACTTGGTCAGACCGTCGCGCCGCACCCCCCCTTGCACCACCACCTGCTGGCCGTTGTGCTGAAGCCAGAGGTTGAGGCTGAACCCCGAAGGTTCCTGGCAGTTGAAGCCGTAGCCGAGCAGGCGGTGCAACGGATCGCTGACGGAGTAGTTCACCAGAATTTCGCCGGCATGGACGCCGCCGACGGCGATGCCATCGCCACCTTGATTAAAGCCCTTGGCAGCCGGCGCATGGTTCACCAGTTCGATGACCGGCATCAAGACTTTGTTGCCTTTGTGGTTGATGAAGCGGGTCTTCAGAAAGCGCTGGAAGATTTCCTGTTCGCGGTTCTCGCCGGGAAAGCGATTGTCGAGGTTGTAGAGGCCCAGACGCTTGAGGTCCTGGTGAACGGCATCAGGTAGCGCCTTCAAGCTTTCTTCAAAGGCTTCGATCGAACGGCAGCCGTCCAAGCCCCAGGAGTGGTTGGCCTGATACTGCATGAACCAATCGGCATAGCCGGGGGGAAAGGCGCTGGGATCCTTGATCACCACCGCCCCCTCCTGCAGTTGTACGGCGTCGATCGGCACCAGCAGGGCATCGGGAACCCGCAGCTTCACCGTTTTGCCAGGGTCGATCGGAAACAGCCCCATGCCGAAGGGACCCTCGCGTTGCATCACGTTCTCAGCGATGCCGCCGAAGCCACGAAACGCCTCCAGCAGTGCCTGCCACATAGCCGACGGTGCCATCGTTCCTACACAGAACGCGATGTACTTTTCCACCCATGCATTGCCCTGTTCATGCCGCCGGTGCAAACCGTCATTGACCCCAACAAGCAAGAGCGGATTGCAGTTCAAAATGCCGCAACTGAATGCCTGATGCAGAAAGGTGTTGCCGGTGCTGCTCCATCCGCTCAACGCCTTCACAGGTGATGGACGCGGAGCTTTGGTGAGGGCCCTACCAATACAGCAAAGAACGCTTGATTTTTAATGCCAGCGCCGTACAGGCCCGCAACCCCATCAACCGGCGTTCTGTTCAGGGCTGGCGCCGTACTGCCGATGTGCAGGAACCAGCCCGGAAATGCTTGATCAGCTGCGGACTGTTTGATTCAGCTGCCTTAACGGAATGAACAGGCCTGAGGGCTTGTGTTCAGAAATCGATCTTGGTTTCCCCGCCGCCGCCGCCTTTGCTGCCGCCGCCGTCGGGTTCGGTGCCGGGCCCAGCCAGCTCCAGCGATGCCTGCTGTTGGCGGCGGAATTCAGCCACCTGCTCGAGTACCGCAGCATCGACCGCGAAGGGCAGTTGGGTCGAGGTGTCTAGAGCTGTCTTGTTTTCCATGTCCATGGCTGGTGCTTAGCCAAAAAGCATAGGGCTTAAGTGAGATTAATAGCAGTGTTTGACCGGTCAACAATTCCCTTGCAGGGTGATGGTCTTGCCGTCCTCGCTGTCTCACTCGACAATGCCGCCGGCAGCGCTGCGGAAGCTGCCCGTGAATCGGGGTTGACCTTGTGCGCTGGCGGGATTGATGGGTTCCAAACACTGGCAACAGCGCTCCTTGCGCATGGTTTCAGGCCCTTGCCTTGATGAGCCAGATGCTGTGCGTCATCCGGAGTTGCTGTTAAAGCCCGCGGCGGTGATCTCATCAATGGCCTTGGCGGAGCTGCAGCAACGGTTGCAACAGGCCCAAGCTCTTGAACTTCTGCTGGCTTTCGAGCCACAGCGTGTGCTGGGGGGCAAAGAGGCCGCCATTTTTGAAGCCGCTGAGCCTCGGGGGCTGTATTGCGCGCTTTGGTGTGGGGTGTGGGCCTCCAGTGCGCTGGGTCTTGGCTACCCCGCCATCACTCCTGATCACCAAGGCATTCGCATGCTCTGCAAGGCCTTCGTGGGATCACCGGTGTATGTCGAACTCATGGCAACGGCTCTCAATCTGGCGGCCGATCTACTCGAGGCCTGCATCGAGGAACCAAACTCTGTGGCCACCCGCCTCCAGCCCCGCGTGCAGGCAATCCGGGAACTTGCCTCAATCAGGAGGGGGCATGGGTTCTCGAATGCATTGATTCGGGCGGCAACCCAACGGGGTATTCCCTGCTTCCCAAGGTGGCTGGAGCCAGGCCCGAATCCCCCGCTATTGCAGTTCGGCGTTGGTGAGGCATCGCGGCTGATTCGTTCGTCCGCCAACGATGCCGATTCCCTAATAGGTGCCCAGGTTGCCCAGCGCAAGCCGATCACGCTCCAATGGCTTCAGCAATTGGGGTTTCCAACCCCAAGAACAATAGTGTTGCCGGTTAAAAGCGGCCAATGCAGCAGGTCTCAAGCGCTAAACGCTGCGGTAAAGGTTGGGTGGCCATGTGTCGTCAAGCCCGATGCCGCTGAGTTGGGTTGCGGCATCACTGTGAATATCAACACCCCTCGGGCATTTGTTGCTGCGGTCGCTAAAGCGATTCCTTTTGCCCACCGCGAGGTGCAAGTGCAGGCCCACTGCAAGGGCGCTTATGTGCGTATGGCAGTTATCAATCACACCTTGGTGCGCGCACTTTGCTGCGAGCCGCCTTTTGTGATTGGGGATGGGTCCGCCTCCATCGGCAGATTGATCGAAGTCAGAGCTGAAAACTGGCGGGAGCCTGATGCAATCACCAGGGAATACTTCCTCGAGCGTCCTCAAGCCAGCCCAGCGATCGAGCAGTATCTTGCGCACGCCGGATTGACCCTGAAATCGGTGCCGGAGGACGGCGAACGCGTTGTCATATCCAGCGATCTGGAGAACCGCATGGATTGGGTCTACAGCGAGTTACTGGATGTTGTGCATCCCAGCGTTCAGTGGATGGCTGAATCGATCAGCCATTCGATGGCCTTGCCAAACGCAGGTATTGATGTGATTACAACGGACCTCGCAGCTCCCTTGCATGAGGGCAAGACGCAGCTGATTGAGGTCAACTTCATGCAAAGACTCCAACGGGCGCAAGCAGCGCAATACCTGGACACTTACTTCCCCGCAACAACCTCGGGCTGGATCCCAATCGAGGTGATTGTTTGCCTGTCGTCCAATGCTGCTGCTACCCATCTCAGAAATGATCCGGTGGTTGCTGGGAGCGTGGTGGGCATCAGCCCAGCACTGCAAGCAGACGACATCGGTTTGTTGGAGACATCAATCAAGGAGTGCATGGTGGTTGGCTACTTCAAGCCCGAGCAGCTCTTGTACAACCGCTCGATCTGCCATCTCAAATTCTTGCTGAGCTGGCAGGAATTCCTTGACCAGGGCTTGCCATGCGAGCGGGTGAGCCGGGTGGACTTGGTTGGCGAGCTCTCCAGCGCGGATGCCGAGCGCTGGCGTGGGTTTGTTGATCAGCTCAAGGTTTTAGGACGGTTGTTTCAGGCTTGATCCCAATCGTGCCTAATTGGTTGAACGATTGACTTCACTCGTCCATGCCTACAGAGCAGTCGTTGAGCAGCAGCACCCGGGTGCGGCCAGCGCTTTCCACCGCGGCACTCATGGTTTCTGTCCCACCTTCGGTTCGCTGCCGTTGATCAGGCGTTGCAGGTTGCTGCGATGGCGCCAGAGCACCAGCACCATCGCCACCACCGCAACCAGGATGTAGGGAGGGCTGCCGGTGGCGAGCACCATCAGCAGGGGCAGGCTGAGGGCGGCGATCACGCTGGCCAGCGACACGATCTTGCTCAGGCTGAACACGGCCATGAACACCCCGAAGCAGGCCAGACCCACCGGCCAGGCCAGGCCGAGAAACATCCCGAAGCCGGTGGCCACGGCCTTGCCGCCCTTGAAGCCCAGCCACACCGGCCAGATGTGACCAGCCAGCGCTGCCAGACCCGCCAGCACCTCCAGCCAATTGCGCATCAGCTCCATTCCCACCAGGCCTTCGCTGAGGGCTCTGGCCAGCAGCACAGCTGCCGCGCCCTTGCCCACATCCACCAGAAACACTGCCAGGGCTGGGCCCTTGCCCACGTTGCGCAGCACGTTGGTGGCGCCGGTGGAGCCCGATCCGATCGTGCGCAGGTCGATGCCTTTGAGCCAGCGGCCGGCGAGGTAGCCGCTGGGAATGGAGCCGAGCAGATAGCCCAGCAGCACGGAGAGGAAGCCCATCACAACAGGTCGTCGATGTCGTCGGTTTCGCCGGGTCCGGCCGCAAAGGCCAGCCAGAGCGGGAACTGAAGCACGGGAATGTCCACCACCTGTTCAGAGGCGTCGATCAGGATCAGCGGCACCTCGCCCCGTTCCTCCAGGCGGTCGGCCCGCTCCACCAGGGCGTCGCCGCGTTCAAAGAGCACGATGCCGCTGTTGGGGCCGAAATCCTCCCGGCCCAGGCCCAGAGCATCCTGCAAACCTCGGCGCCAGTCGCCCAGCCGTTCGGGTTGGCCTGCCAGCACCAGGGTCTGGAATTGATCGCCGTAGAGCTCACCGATCACGGCGATCAGCGCGGCCGCCAGCAGCACGTTGCGGGGCCGGTTGCCGCGGCTGGGCTGGGCTCCGCGTCCCCCTTGATTGAAGAACCAGTCTTCGAGCACGGAGGTGTCTGCCGCATCCATGCTGCGGCGCAGCTTCCAGGGGTCGGCGTAGAAGTCGGGCTGCTCCAGGAAGCGTTTGAGGTTGGCGCGGATCAGCTCCTCATCCGGGCGGAAGGTGTCGGCCAGCGCTGGTGTTGCGCCTGCGCTCGCCGCCTGATCGGCGGCCGCGGCCTGGGCGTCCAGCGGCGAGGGGTGCACCACCACCGGTTGGGCCACCAGTTCCAGGGTTTCCACCGACTGGGCCAGGCCCTGGAGGGCTCCGCTCAGGTACTCCTGGAAGCCCTTCACGCGCCGGGCGATCGCATCGGACTGCCCGGCAAAGCTGGCGGCCATCTCCGTTTCCAGCTGCTGTTTGCGCTGGGTGAGGGTCTCGATCTCCTGCTGCAGAGCGTCGCGTCGCTCCTGGAGTTCGGTGAGGGCCAGCTGGATCAGGGGCCCATGGCCCTGGGGCTGAGGATCGGGCTCCTGGGGCTGGGGGTCGGCTTCCTGGGGGGCCGGCTCCTGGGGCGTCAGATCGGTGTCGTCAGGCATGGCGCACGTGTCCTGCATCTATTCCAGCGGATCGCCGCGTGTCTGGCACGTGCGGCACGTCTTCGTAACGCATGCGTTTCCTTGCCGTTACGGTGGCGTGTTCTTGTTGGCTGTCGTTCAGGGCTTGGGGGTTTCCAGGGCGCCCACGCGCTGCACCAGCTGCTCGCGCAGCTGTGCTGGATCAAACAGGATCGGCAGGAAGTGGATGCTGTTCACCTCGCGGAAATAGAACAGTCCGGGCAGCCAGGCGGCGAACAGGCGCCAGCTCTGCCACTCCGCGTAGGGAAAGCGGCGCAATTCCGTTTGGCCTCGCCACACCACCAGGGTGTCGGCGCAGAACTCCAAGCGCAGGCTGAAGGTCTGCACCAGCAGAAACAAGCCGAAGAGTGCCACCACCAGACTCGGCCAGGGGCGCAGCGGTAAGGGCAGCAGCGCTGCACCCAGCAGCAGAATTGCCAGGGGCAGCCGCGGGCTGGGGGCGATGCTCACGCTGCTTGCGTCTGCGCTGGCTGGTGCTGGAGAAGGGTCGCTCATGGGGGTGGGCTTTTAGCCGAAGAGGATCTGGGTGAGAACGGTGTCCATCAAGGCCACGGTCACCAGGATCATCACCACAGCTCCGGTGGTGCTGGTGCCCACTTCCTTGGGGCCACCTTGGGTGGTCATGCCCCAGCCACAGGAGAGCACGGCGATCTGCAGGCCGAACACCAGTGCTTTGATCAGCATGAAGGGAATGTCGTCGGGCAGCAGCCAGCTGCGCACCGACATCCAGAACACCTCCGGCGGAATGGCGTAGAGCTCGGTGCTGCTGATCTGGGCGCTCCAGATCGCCACACCGAAGAAAAGCAGGCACTGCACCGGTGCCATCACCACCATGGCGATCAGTCGCGGCACCACCAGGTATTCCACTGGGTCGGTGCGCAGCATCGTGATCGCATCGATCTGTTCGGTCACCTTCATGGTGCCGAGCTGGGCGGCGTAGGCCGTGGCCACCTTGCCCGTGAGCAGGGTGGCGGTGAGCAGCGGCGCGATCTCCCGTGCCAGGCCCACAGCCAGCACGCCGCCGACGGTGGCATCGGCGCCCATGCTGCTGAGCTCCTTGGTCACCTGGATGTTGAACACCGTGCCCGCAGCCAGGGACGTGATGATCACGATCAGGAAACTGCCAGGACCGGCTTCCTGCAGTTGGTCGAGCAGGTCAACGGTGTTGATGCGGCCCCGGGCGGTGGCGGTGACGGCCTGCCCGCCGATGATCAGGCTGCTTCCCAGCCGGTTCAGCCAGCGGGGGGATTTCAAGCGGAGGCGGAACGGAGAGGAGGTCATGCGCGTTGCAGGTGGGCGCCGCGGTCGGGCCAGCGGCGCATCAGCAGAAGTCCAAACACCACAAGGATGGCGGGAATCGCGCCCATGCTCATGCGAATGGCCAGCAACGCCAGCGCCGGCTGCTCAATGAAATCCATCGCACCGCTGCAGGCCTCGCTGGAGATGTAGCCGGTGAACGAGAGCAGCACACCGAACACGCTCATGCTCACGCCGATGATCAGCTTCTGACCAAACACCATCCAGGCGGTGTAGAGGCCTGCGGGGTGTGTTGGGTCAGCATCAATCGCGTCGGGCAGCAGCGACCAAGGAATCAGGTAGGCGGTGGAGGCTCCGAGGCCAACCAGCATGATCAGGCCGATCAGGGGAATCAGTTCAGCGCCGCTGCCGCCGTGCTGCAGGGGCGGAAACACCATCGACAGCAGGCAGGCCAGGATCCAGAGGCTGGCGCCCCAGCGCAGGGCCACCAGGCGCCCCTTGCGGTTCGAGAGCAGGCTCCAGAGCTGTAGGCCTGCCAGAGCGCTCAGCTGAAACGGCAGCAGGATCCAGGTGGACAGATTCGGAGGTACGTGCACCACTTGCACCAGCCAGATCAAGGCCACCACCTGCATCAATTGCAGGCCAAACCACAGCAGCAGGTACAGCCCAAGCACCATCAAGAAGCGGGGGTTGGAGCGGATTCTTTTGAGTTGCGCCAGGGGTGGTTCGCTCTGGTTGCTCGGGCGTTGGGCCCGCTTGGCAAAGGGGGCCAGACCCCAGCAGCAGGCCAGGGTGGCCAGGGCGGCGATGGTGCCGGTGATCCGGCCCATGCGCAGGTAGCCCGCGGCGCCATCGCTGAGCACCACGGAGGCCACGATCAAGCCGCTGAGGCCCGCCAGGATCGACCCGGTGAAGCGCGCGGCGTTCAGGCGGGTGCGGATGGCGGTGTCGGGGGTGAGTTCGGTGGAGAGGGCTGCATAGGGCAGATTCACGCTGGTGTAAGCGCTCATCAGCAGGATCGCCATCACCACGTAATAAAGCGTGCGCTGGGTTAAGTCCCCCTCGGGGACCCACCACATCGCGGCCAGGCTGATGCCCAGCGGCAAGGCGGCCCCAAGCATCCAGGGGATTCGCGGCCCCCAGCGGCTTTGGGTGTGATCGCTCATCCAGCCGATCAGCGGGTCGTTGATCGCATCCCACACCTTGATCACCGTGAGCAGCGAGCCAGCAATGAACGCAGGCAGTCCGGCTGCGCAGGTGAAGAACGGAAAGAGGTAGAACCCGAGTTGCGTGGCGGCCAGTCCGGTGCCGGCATCCCCCAGGCCGTAGGCCACCATCAAGCGTTGTCGGGATCCCCCGGGAAGGGTGCTTTTGCTCATCGGGCCAGGGGAGGGGGCAGGCGGACCGCCATAATGGTGAAGCATGCATCCAGGAACACCACCCAACGCGGGTGAACTGGTTCGGATGTATTAATGCGGGCGTAGTTTAGTGGTAAAACCTCAGCCTTCCAAGCTGATGATGCGGGTTCGATTCCCGCCGCCCGCTTCCTGAAATCCGGTTCTACCCGGGCTCCTGGCTGTTTTAGGCCTTGGCGCTCCTGGCTTAGAGCTTGAGGCCATTGGTGTACTCCCTGGCCACCATCACCACCAAGCTTCTGGCCTCCAGGGGCACTCCTGAGGGAGTCCAGGGTTCGGGCTGGGCCGGAAGGTCCTCTCCCGGTGGCAGGGCCGTATCGATCAGGCGATGCCACGGTGTGGCGGCCTCGGGCAGGTCGAAGTGCATGGCCTTGAAATAGGCGTTGAAACCGGCCCACAGCACCGCCCCCTGGCTGCCCCGGTGCACGCTCAGGGCCAGGCAATGGGACCAGCTGGCCCAATCGGGTTTTCCTAGCTCCACGCCATGCCACTGTCGCCAGAACCCCTCAGGGTCACTGCTGAGCTGCTGGGGCTTTTCGTTGTGGGCGATCAGCGGGGTGAACAGATCCTTGAGTTGGTGACGCACAGCGATCAGCCGCCGCACATAGGTGAGCAAGTCCCTGTCGCAGTGATCATCCGACCAGATCATCCAGCTCAGTGGGGTGTCCTGGCACCAGGTGTTGTTATTACCCCCCTGGCTGCGGCCCACTTCATCACCCATTAACAGCATGGGCACTCCGCGGGCCAGCAGCAGGGTGCTGAGCATGTTGCGCTGCTGGCGCCGGCGCAGAGCTGTCACTGCATGGTCGCTGCTCGGCCCTTCCACACCGTGATTCCAGCTGATGTTGTGATTCTCGCCATCGCGGTTGTCTTCCCCGTTGGCCAGGTTGTGCTTGCTGTTGAAGCTCACCAGGTCCATCAGCGTGAAGCCGTCGTGGGCTGTGAGCAGATTCACCGAACGCCCAAGCGTCACGGGCTTGCCGTCGTAGAGGTCCGGGCTGCCGCGCAGGCGTTGCCCCAGGGCCCAGGTGGTGTTCTCATCCCCTTTCCAGAAGCCGCGCAGGGCGTCGCGAAAGCGGCCGTTCCAGGTGCCGATGCGCTGGGCCGGAAAGTCGTTGAGCCGGTACAGCCCGCCGCAGTCCCAGGGTTCACTCACCAGTTTGAGGTCGCTGAGAAGCGGGTCGGCTTCCATGGCTTCCAGCAGAGGTGGGTGGTCGAGTGGTTTCAGGCCCTCTCCACGGCTGAGCTCGATGCCCAGATCGAAGCGGAATCCATCCACTCCCAGCTCCAGAGCCCAGCAGCGCAGGGACTCCAGGATCAAGGCCCGTGTCAGCGGCTGATTCGCGGCGATTGAATTGCCGCAACCGCTCACATCGAGATAGTCGCCTTGGCTGGATTGGTGGTAGTAGATCCGGTCGGCGAACCCACGCCAGCTCAGGGTGGGGCCGGCTTGGTTGCCTTCGGTGGTGTGGTTGTAGACCACATCCAGAAGCACCTCGAGGCCGGCGTCATGACAGGCGGCCACAAGGGCGCGCATCTGCTTGCGGGCCTGCAGGGCGTCGTCTCCGCAGATGTAGCCCGCGTGCGGGGCGAACCAGCTCAGCGGGCTGTAGCCCCATACGTTGTCGCGGCCTGGAGGCGCATCGTGCGGATCGAAGGCTTGCACCGGCAGCAACTCGATCGTGGTGACACCGAGGGCTTTGAGGTAAGGAATCTTGTCGATCACCCCCAGGAGGGTGCCGCGCCGCTCCGGCGCCACACCGCTGTCGCTGCGCCGGGTGAAGCCCCCCACATGCAGTTCGTAGATCACCGTCTGCTGCCAGCTGTGGCGCGGTCTGGGGTGGGCATCAAAGTCGAAGCGGTCGCGCTCACAAACCACACCTTTGAGGCAGCAGTCGGTGTTCGGTGAAGCTCCGGTGGCCATGCCCCGCTGGTACACCGACCAGCCCTCGATCCCCCGGGCGCAGGGATCGAGGAGCACTTTCGCGGGCCGGAATCCATGCCCACCCGGCGCCAACGGCCCGAACACCCGGTAGCCGTAGAGGCAGCCCTCCGTTAGGCCCTCCACCTCTACATGCCAGTAGTCGCCGGAACGGTGGGTGTGCACATCAAGATCGATGATCCGCTCAGGACTGGGAGCCTCACTGCTGCTGAAGAGCAGCAGCTCCACCCGGTTGGCCCGTGGCGCGGCCACCGAAAAATTCACGCCCCGTGCTGTCACGGTGCTGCCCAGGGGCCAGGGTCTGCCTCGAAGGATTGCGCTCACCGAACCACCCGCCGGCCGCAGGACGCACTGGTTTCAAAGTAGTGGTATCTGCGGTGAAGCACCGTGACTGTGTTGACCTCCGCCTTGGAACCCGGACGCCCTCCGCAGCGCATCCGTGCGGATCTTTGGCTGTTCCCCCCCAATCGCGACTGCCGCGGTGGCTCGTCCTGGTGGCTGGATGTGGCTCCGGAACCGGTGCTGATCGACTGCCCTCCGCTCACTGAGGCCACCCTGACGGCCTTGAAGGAGCTGGCTGGAGGCCGTGTGGCTCGCATCCTGCTCACCAGCCGGGAAGGGCATGGCCGCCTGCGCCGCCTGCAGGAACGGCTTGATTGGCCGGTGCTCGCGCAGGAGCAGGAGGCGTATCTCCTGCCGGGGGTTCCAGACCTCGGCACCTTTGCCGAGGCCCACACCACCATCTCCGGCTTGCGCCTGCTCTGGACCCCAGGGCCAACCCCGGGCCATGCGGTTGTGTATGCCCCAGCCCCCTCGAATGTGCTCTTCTGCGGACGCTTGCTGGTGCCGGTTGCTGCCGAGTCTCTGGCCCCGCTGCAGCACCGGCGCACATTTCATTGGCCAAGACAGCAGCGCAGTTTGGAGCGTCTGCGCGAGTGGCTACCTTCAGAAGCCGCTCCTGCACTGGCATCTGGAGCCGGGCTTGGTGCCTTGCGCGGTGGGCGTCTGGCCCCATTCAGCAGTTGGAGTCCGGCCGGGCAGCGCGATGGATCTGAGGTGTGAATCAGGCAATGTTGCAGAGAAAGCATTGCGGCACGGTGTTTTTCGGTTGCCGCACTGCTCAGACCTCCATACGATTGGCGCGCTTAGGCAAGCCGTGCGGATGTCGACCTCCGCATCGTCGTTCCAACCGCTTCCGCCACTTTCCTCCCTCTCCATGAACAAAGCCGATCTCGTCAATCTGGTTGCTGCCCGCACCGAGCTCACCAAAACCGACGTGTCCCTGGTTGTGGACGCTGCGATCGAAACCATCATTGATTCCGTTGTTGAAGGCAAGAAGGTCTCTATCCTTGGCTTCGGCTCCTTCGAGCCCCGTGAGCGCTCCGCGCGTCAGGGCCTGAACCCCAAGACCGGCGAAAAGATCAAGATCCCCGCCAAGCGCGTGCCTGCCTTCACCGCTGGCAAGATGTTCAAGGACCGCGTTCAGGGCTGATCCGCACCCGTTGAACGTTTTGAGGTGGTCCTGCGGGACCACCTTTTTTTATGTGATCTGCCCAGACCACCTGCTTGCCATCCTGCGCCGTGGTGAAGCCATGGCTTCCAAGGGATATCGAGGACGCTTTGCTCCCACGCCCTCAGGCCCGCTGCATCTGGGAAATTTGCGCACTGCCTTGCTGTCGTGGTTGCAGGCCCGTTGTCATCAAGGCCAGTGGCTGCTCCGCATCGATGATCTTGATACGCCGCGGATCCGCCCCGGAGCGATCGAGTCGGCTTTGAACGATTTGCAGTGGCTCGGTCTCCACTGGGATGGCCCTGCGATCGTTCAGAGCCAACGCCGGGGTCTTTATGGATCCTTCTTGTCGGCCCTGCGCCGCGGGGGAGTGGTGTACGCCTGCCGCTGCAGCCGCCGGCAACTGACCGGGATCTCCCGTTATCCAGGAACGTGCCGTGGCCGAGGCCTGAGCTGGGGCTTCGAGGATGGCCGGCTTCCTGCCTGGAGACTCACCGTGCCGGAACCCTATGCATCCTCGTGTGGTGATCCGGTGGTGCGCCGCGCGGATGGTTTCGTGGCTTACCACCTGGCCACGGTGGTGGATGAACTCTCCTTGGGGATCACCGAGGTGGTGCGCGGCCAGGATCTGGTCCCGGCTTGTCTGCCGCAGCAGGCTCTGGCTGCGGTGTTGGGGCAAACGGCACCTGATTACCGCCATGTGCCTCTGCTGCTTGGTGATGACGGCTTGAAGCTTTCGAAGCGTGAGCGGGCCAGTGGATTGGAGCCCCTGAAGCAGCAAGGCTGGGGACCTGATCAGGTGGTGGGCCACCTCGCCGCATCCCTGGATCTAGTGCCTGCTGGCACGTCCATGTCAGCGCTTGAGTTGCTCGAGCACGTGGGCCGTCAGCCAAAGCAATGGCAGACGCAAAGCCAATGCCTTGATTTTTGACACCTTGATTCTTAAGGAAGGCTTCGGGATCAATGGGGCCAATTGCTCCCACACTGAAGCGACTACACGGTTGCGGTGATGGACATCTGCTCCTGTTGCGGAGGCAGTGGAATTCAGCGGGTGGGTGAACAGCAGTTCCGCACCTGTCTGGCCTGTTTGGGACAAGGCTTTGTCGATGCTGAGGATGCAGAACTGAAGTCGCGGCTGGACCAAACCGCAGCCGAGCCCGTCAACGCAGTTGCTTCTTCCGTTGCTGCCAGATGAAGAAGGTGGCGGTGGCCACCACAGCCAGCAGGGGAACGCTGGTGAACAGCAGCAGAGCGACAGCGGTCCAGTCTGTGTACATCCGTTCAGCAAATAAGCCCCAATAGTCTCTCAGGAGAATGGTCTCAGTGGCTGGTGATCGGCGTATGAGGGGTCTGTGTCTTCTCTGTCTGGCGGCGACCATCCCGTTCCGTCCTGCGCTGGCCAGTGCCCTGGATGGCATCAGGCCTGAGCTCATCGCTTGCTTCACAACGGAGGATGCCAGCCAGTGCGCCCGTGCCCTGGACCTCACCGAGCAGCTGCAACGCCGTGCTGCGAGCAGGGAACGATTTCCCTGCCAATCTCTTCTGCTCGGTCTTCAAGCGGAGGTGGTGATGGTTCAGCTCTCTGAAGGTCGAGGCGATCGGGCCCTGCGGACCCTGCAGGACAGCGATCGTCTCTGTTGGGGCCTATGAGCTCCATTCCAATGCCTAGGCCTGCAAACTATCTGAAGTATTGCCATGACTCATGCAGGCCTTGAAGCAGTCTTTGCCCGCCATGACCCTCGGTGCAATGGTGGCGTTCTCGGTGATCCCGGCGGAAGCCCAGATCCGTTTCGACGATTGTCAGCCAGCGGCTGGGGGAGGCATCACCTGCAACACGGTCCCCTACGGCAACACCAGGGCCAACATGATCGATGGTGAGTACGGCCTGCTGGATCAGGGCAGTCCCGGTTGGGCTGAATACAACCCCTACGAGGGCTACGACGACATGCTGGGCGGCAATCAGACCTGAGCCTCAGGGGCGACGCCAGATCTCCCAGATCAGCAGGGCGGGGACAGCCAGCAGCACCACGATCAACACAAGGATCAGAATCGCGATGGTGGGCCACACAAAGGTGGGCGGCAACATCGTGTTCAGGTCCCACATCGTGGCCATCACAACCGTCTGAATCCCGCTGTTCAGCAGCGACAGGAGCACGATCCAGCAGCCCGTGATCAATGCGGTGAGGATCAGTCGGCGGTTTTTTGTCATCACGTCATCTCGGCTGCATCTCTAGACGCCTGCCACGAACTGGACCAGGATGGGATGGGTGCGCTCCGATTGTATGGATCAGGATCCAAACGCCACCAGCTCAAGGGAACGCACGGTGCTGATTGTTCTGCTTCTCGCTTTGGGCCTTGGTCTTGTGGCGATTCCTCCGGTTCGCGAGGGGATCCTCAAGGATTTCAGGCGCAAGTGGGATCAGAACGGGCAGCTGCACAACGCCGGATCCATCCGGCTGGCATCACGCGCTGATGT
This sequence comes from Synechococcus sp. CS-197, assembly GCF_025128215.1. Lineage (NCBI taxonomy): Bacteria > Bacillati > Cyanobacteriota > Cyanophyceae > Synechococcales > Synechococcaceae > Synechococcus > Synechococcus sp. CS-197. Next base: position 154,532 of record NZ_JAHLZC010000017.1, read on the forward strand.
CTTGATGCCATGACGGTGGTTTGAATGCCATCCCAACCCCGCAATCGAGTCGGTGAGGTGTACGGCAAGCTCACGGTGCTGCGGCTTTCAGAGCGGCGCACCAAGGGCGGAAATGTGTACTGGTGGTGCCGTTGTGCCTGTGGCCGCGAGCGGGAGGTTCCTGGAGACAAGCTGTCCCACAACACCCTGCGCAAAAAACCGGTGGTGATCGCTTGCCATGCATGCGCGCGGGAGCTGCAGGTTGAGGCTGTTCAGGCGCGCAATGATCGCGATGAGCAGGAGCGGCGGGAGGAGGCGCGTCGCAACAGGAGCGCGCTGCAAGGTCAAGTGCCCGAGAGTTGGTTGAGGTTGGCATTAACGGATGCCCACGCGCGGGAGCGCGGCCAGGTGCTCTTTTTCCGGGGGACGCGCTGCCTGCGCAACCATCTGGCGCCGTATCGCATCAATGGGGGGTGCCTGGCTTGTGCTGGTCAGAAACCCTCCGCGCTGACGGGAGCGTCTGTACCTGAGTCTGATGCGCTGCGAATCCAAGCAACAGCGCCTGAATGAGGCCCTCGGGGTGTTGGCTCTGCAACTTGCGGAATCCTTCTGAACCGCGAAGATCAAATCCACTTCGGAACTGATCCATGGCATCCAAGTTCTTCCATGTGCACCATGAGTTCCGTGCAGGCAAGGCTGCGCAATGGTGGCAGGCTGCGCAAACAGCCATGGCCCCTGGCGGTGGTTGGGATGAAGCTGTTGCCAAAAACCTCGAAGCTGGTTTCTACAATCACTCTTTCTGCCCGGTTGGTCCAGAGGGTCCGGCTTTCTGCATCTGGGAAGTGCGCGAAGGCATCACAGCTGAGCAGTTTCAGGAGTTCATCGATGGTCCGATGGGCGTCAATTTCGGGCTGGATGCGTGGATGAATATCTGCAGAGAAATCAATGTTGACCTTGCGGGTAATCCTCCCTATCCAAGGAAGTTTTGACGCCGTCTCCCATGGCCAAACCAATCATGGAGCGTTGGTGGGAGACTGGCTGTTGTTCCAAGGCATCGGCGCGTTGAATCCATCCACCATCAGGCGCTTTGTTTTCACGCTGATCACCGGATACCTGGCGATTTATGGAGTCAGGCAGATTCCCTATGAATTTCCCAATGAATGGGGCGTCATCATCCCAGTTCTGATCGTCGTCTATATCATCACCGTTTGGCTTGATGGACTGATCTTTAACGACGTCACAGCAGTGGGCCCGTCGGATCGTGTTGCAGAAACGCCAACAAAGACGAAGCCCAAAAAACGTGCAACTGGGTTTGGGGATTAAGCGGCCTATCGCTGCAATCGGAGCTGGTCTTGACGACAATGGTTGCATGACAATTCCTCGCTTTGACGCCGCCACCGCTGCGCTCCAACGCCTGCTTTTGAGCAGCATCACCCCTGCTATGGCAGCAGAAACGGAAGGCATGGCAAGCATCAGCGAGCGCATCAATGCCTGCATGGAGCGGGTGAAGGTTGATGCCTCAGAGGGTGCTGCTCTTGTTGCTGAATGCGTTCCCCATGGACGAGTGATGGTGGCCCAGGCGCAGAAGACCTTGGCAAACCTTGAGGCTTTAGCAGTGATGGAGACGCTTGTAGCTGAACTCGATGAAGTTCAACGAGGGGGCTGATGGACGCTGCAATCACCTGAGATTGCCTCTAAGTTCGTCCTCATCTCGCATCAACGCTCCATGCGCAAGTGCCTCTCAATCGCCTGTGTAGTGGCTGCGGTCGTCACCACTGCTCATCAACCTCTTCACGCAGAGACAGGTAGCGCAGAGGACCTTGGTGTGATGCGCATGAGCCTCAAGGATGTGGTGAAGCCACGCATCGGATTTCAAGGGCAGACCCAAGCCGCTGGCACTCCCAACGAAGCAGGCGTTGGAGGATTCTTGCCTCTCGTTGTGAATGACAATAGTGTTGTTTTCTTTGATGCTCTGGCCAACGTGAATGTTGCCGACTTCAAGAACTACTCCAGCATCATCAACACCACGGTTGCGGGAACCACGATCAGCACGTCATCGCGCTTGGGTTATCGCTGGCTCAATCGCGACCGCAGTTGGATGTTGGGTCTGAATGCGGGATACGACTCAAGACCCATGGCGACGGGGTACGCCGAGAAAGGCGTCAAAGTGAGCGATCAAAGGTCAGTCTTCTTTCAGCAAGTGGCTGTCAATGCAGAGGCTGTGTCTGATACCTGGAACGTCAATGCCTTTGCCTTGCTTCCTATTGGTGAAACGTTGGCCAAGCTCAATAATGTTTACACAGCAAGTTCCTTGAATACCTATGGATTTGATGTCGGCTATTTCATTACGCCAGTGCTCAACGCCTCGCTTGGTTATTACTATCAATCTGGCGATCTTGGTACTGCGGAAGGGTCAGGGGTGCTGGGGCGGTTGGCGTACGAGATGACCAGTGGCGTTTCAGCCGGTCTCAGCGTCTCGTACGACGATGCGTTTGCAACCCGAGTATCAGCCGATTTTGAGGTTCGCCTTGGAGGGCCAAAGACAACCGCACTGCGCAATGATGTGCGGCAGCAACCTGTGATCAATGCCTTGCTCAAAACACCCGACCATCGGGATGTGAGGGTCGGCGAACCCACGGATTGGTGTGTCGCGTTCGCAGGCGAACAGTGCATCATTTTTGTCGACTACTCACGCCTTTGATCGATCGCGCGACAGCCTCAAGGTTGAGTGTGAATGCGCAGGCGCTTTCAATGTCTTCAGTGACGTAATCGAGGTTTGGCAATCTTTTTTGTTGCCAGTTGCCTCCGCTGACGACCGTTGCTTCAGGATGTAGCTCCACGCGTTCTCATGTCAGAAGAGGATCTCAAAGTTTTCCTGGAAGCCGTCAAGGCTGATGCAGGGCTTCAGGAGAAAATGAAGGCAGCTGCCGAGCCGAGCCGTGGTAGCGATTGCCCAGGCTGCGGGCTTTGTGGTAACCGCTGAGGAGCTAAAGAGCGCTCAGGCGGAGGTTTCAGAAGAGGAGCTGGCAGCTCTGGTTGGTGGAAAGCAGACACAGCAACAGATGGCCGAGGCAAAAGTTCAGGAACAGATTGCCCAGCTGAATGCTGCGGCAGCAGCGAATGAGTAGCTGGTGCCAGCGTCGTCGCATCGGTTTGGCGGGGGTTTGCTGCCTGCCGACCCTGCTTGCGGCCATTGATGAGGGTTGATTCGGAGCCATGCAGCGTGGCTCTCATCTGAATCGCGACCAGCCAACCTTCTGCAGCTGCAGCCACATCTCGATCCCTAGGTGCCGCAGCATGCGCTGTTCGCGAATCGGATTGCCCAAAGGCTGCCGCAACCGGTAGGTGGAGACCAAGACGAACTGAGCGTGCTGCGTGGGCTTATCGGGTTTGATCCTGATCACCAGCTGCTCGTCTCTATTGACCAGCCAACCCTCGCCGTCGTGCTTTTCCATGTGATGGGCGTAATCAGGTTTCTGCTGCCACATCCGAGCCGATGACAAGGCGCTGAGTACGTTCGCTCAGTCTGCTGCCCATGCAAGCACCGTTGCTCACGATCGTGTTCACACCGGGCGGGCAATGCTTCTAGCCCAGATGGTGACTGGGGTCTGAGCCGTTCACCAGGATTTCACCAGAACTGTTCCAGCGCTGCACCAGGGCTGTGTAGTGGGGTTCACCAGTACGGCTGTGATCTTGAAGGAGTCGAGGGGGCAACACCCCCACATCAACATTCACTCCTTAAATCAATGACCAACAACACTTCCACTGTCACTCCTTCCACTCAAATCTTGGACGCAGCAAAACAAGCTCAAGCTCTTGCTGATGCAGGCAACGCTCTTAAGCCCTTTCTGCCTCAAGAGGCTCAACAAACTGTTGAGGGCGTTGACAAAATTGCTAATGCCATGAACGCCACCGGCGAAGCCATGAGGCATTTTGGTTTCGATGAAGCAGAGCCTGATTCCATCACAGGTGCTGGTCAGACCATGGGGCCTGCGTTGAGCATGGGTCCACAGTTTGATGTTGGCGATGATCCTGCTATGGAGACACGAAAAACAGCCACGAAGCTGGCGATTAAATCGCTGGAAAAAGGTTTGCAAGGACCGGCGCGCGTTGCCGTTTCACTGCCTGGTGTCATTAACGGCTATGCCGACAAAGAACAAATCAGTAAGTCACCAATCGAGGAGATCAAAAATTCAGAAGATAAGACGAAGGCTATTGCCTATCACGCTCTCTCCCCATTCACAACTTCAGAAGAAGTTCTTTTGCACAAAGCGCACAAAACCTGTCATGATCCCAATGCACAGGTTCAAGAAAAAATCATTGCCACAGCAAATCATGCAATAGTTTCCGTCGCAAATAAAACAGTTCTCGCCCCGGTTGCATTGGTGGAGCAGGGATTCCGTTGGATTATCAGTTGGTTCGATGAGGATGAAGGCTATGAGGGAGATCGCCAAGCCTTCGAGTCCAGTGCTGAGCGGCGTGCTGCAATCTTTGGATCCACCCCTGAAACACTGGCACCGATTGATCTCAACTCTTCAGTCGTTACTGATGTCTCTCAGCAGCAAGATGCTCCTGGGGCTGATCTGGTCGGTGCTCAGATGAATCAAGGAACGGAACCCTATCAAGCACAAGATGGCAAATACGCAGTCTTGGCCTGACCTCAGATCACATCACCTCAATAGCATCATCCCCATCAGCAATGGCGGGGTTTTTTGTTACAGCGGGGAATGCTTTCAGCAGTTCTGAGAGCGAATTGCACGGCGCCTTTGGGCTGAATCCAAAGGAGATTCCCCTGAGGCATTTGGCAGGACCTGCAGCGGACAAGCGAGGGCGCGAAAAGGCGCGTGAGCGCCGTCGCTAACAAGGGAACCGATTGGGTGACCAAAAGAAAGGTCTAAAGTCAAGGAAAAGAGGCAAAGCTTTACATGGTCTAACGGTGAAAGGCTTCTTCCGAGGGTCGGCTTGCCGAACTCCCTGCTACTCCCTCAACCGAGGAAGACACGGGGAACACCTCAGGCGATAACGCCTGTGTCATGCCTTCGACACGCAGATGACCCTGCGACCTGACAGACGAAACGAACAGGCTTGTGGAGTTTCGCCTGGGGGTCGGCCTCTTATCCAGTTGGGTGATGCCCGATACTCCACTGGTGTCCTATCTATTGATCAACGCACCTCCAACATTGAAAAGCTTATGTCTCAACAACTCTCGCAAGAAAAAGTCAACGCCTTTCGGTTAAGGCAACGCGACACAGGCTGGGGCTATGCCTGGGCACATCTGTTGCCCTTCGTTGGCCTTTATTACGCAGTGACCCGGCGCACCATCACACCCTTCCTGGTGGATGTGCTGGGCTCAATTGCCATCATGATTGTATTCTTAATCCCTGCAGTTGCGATTGAGGATGAAGAAGCATCAGTGATGTTTTCTATTTTAGGCAATCTCACGGCCATCGCCGCAACGCCGTTCCTCGTCAAAAATGGTATTGATCGTGCTCGGAAAGCAGCACACAAGTCCCTTCATGATGCAGGTTACTGGTCGAAGTGAGCTCGACGCCTCATCTGGACCACGGAGATCAAGCCAGGGCTGAATGCTGGTGCGTTGCTGCGTCTAATAACTGCGAGGTGTGTGTTGGGTTGATGTGGCCGAAAGTCGCCCAGTTGAGCGAGACAGACGACTGAAATCGGGCGGCATAATTACTCGTATGGGGCAGGTGCTTTCCAGCCGAAGGCGATGGTGAATACATCGGAGGGATGACTTCCACAATACCTAATTCAAATGAAACTCTTCAACTCAATTGCTACCGCTGTTGTTTTCGGCGGTTTATGCATCGCTCCTAATCCCGCTAAAGCAAGAAACGGCTGGGTCTTTCTAGGATCACAGGTTAGCGCGGACTACTACATGCGTCCTCTGGGAAAAAAGGCGACATAGTACGAATTGAAGGTCAATGGTCTGACTATCCAAAATCGAGCATTTGGGAATACAACTGCTCTTTATGGCAAAAAAGACTGATTGAACACCCCTCAGGGTGGACATCTATTTCCCCTGGGTCAGTTGCTGGCGTGATAGGGAAGATGATTTGTCGCTATCCATCTCCTGGTAATGCTTTCACCCCGTCAGCAATGGCGTAGTTTTTTGTTACAGCGGGGAATGCTTTCAGCAGTTATACCTACCCAATGACCCGTGGCATCACACGATGATGGGCTGCAACCTCAGGCAGAAGCAGTTTCAACAGGGTCAGCACCTAAAGAGACGCTGCAAGCTCTGGGCACCGACCTGGCAGAAGGCGGCCCAAAATCCCCTTAGATAGGTACGATCACTATTTTTGTTCCCAAGTTCGCCTTGACTGACCGTTCCTTCTACTACTTTTGCCAACTCTAAATGCCAAGTATGTGTGAAGCACAATCGTTGTTAGTACACCACCATATAACCAAAAGAATTCTATGTCTTCGCACATTTCGTAGGAACCCTTGCATGACAAATCGATCCATACCATTCCGGTAAAGAGAATAAATATGCTGAACAGCTGAGAAACGACAAGAGCTGAGAGCTTAAGAAAGGTTATGAATTTCATGGTTCGTTTGGTATCTGAGGACAATTTGATCATGGATTCAACTCGTACTTTGCCCCGTCAGCAATGGCGGGGTTTTTTGTTGCTTGGTCGCCACCTCACCTCTCACTCAGCAAATCGTTCCACGTCCCTGATCCATACCTGCCCTCTCGCAGCTGACGGCCACGCTCCTGCATCAGCCGCAACTCCTCCTCTGTATCTCTCTCCCACCATTCCGGCCCACGACACCGGCGGCGGTAATCCTTCCACTGCTGCTTTTGAGTTTCTATCGGGTCTGCCCCGGTGACGGCGCTTTGGCATCAGCGCAATGGGCTCAACAACCGCCGGGAGATCAACAACACGAAATGAAGGCTCTCGGCACAACCAAGAGCCCTCTGCCTGACGCGCCTTTGTGTACGCCCCCTGATGGATTCGAACCATCGACCGACTGCTTAGAAGGCAGTTGCTCTATCCAGCTGAGCTAAGGGAGCTCGCACGGCCATTCTTGCAGTCGATCCCGACGGCGCCGCCTACTGTTGGAGGCTGTGCAGTGCAGGCGATGGCCCCAAGCCGGCTTACCGACAATCAGAAGCAAGAGCTCCTGGAGCGTTACCGCCAAGGTGAGTCCAGTGCTGCTTTGGCGGATGCCTTTGCATGCAGTGCCAACACGGTGAGTCGCACCGTTCGCTCCTTGCTGTCGGAGGAGGAGTACAGCGCTCTCAAAGCGTCCCGTTCTCGGGGTGCTTCAGCATCAGTGCCACAGCCGCAGCCCCAGCCTGAGGCTGCTGTGGAAGTGTCCGTTGAGGATCCGGTCAACCCCGAGGGGGATGACGACGCGTCTTCGGGCCTGGCCCTCGACGATGCCGATGATTTCGGCGCGGATGAGCCGGAGGCCCTCGCGGAGGAAGAGTCTGGGGAAGGTTTCCCGGGCGGGGAGGAGTTTCACGAAGTGGCGGTGCTGCCCGTCGATCTGCCCCAGGTGACGACCAAGCAGGTGCACTGTCTGCCGTTTGCGGCTGGAGTGCTTCCTGACAGTGTCTACATGCTGGTGGACAAGACGGTTGAACTGGATCCGCGCCCTCTCAGCGACTTTCCTGAGCTTGGTGTGGCTGATCCGGACGAGCAGGCCCTTCAGGCGCTCTGCCTGTTCACCAGCCCGCGCACAGCCAAGCGCCAGTGCGGCCGCAGCCAGCGGGTGATCAAGGTGCCTGATACCCAGGTGTTTGCCATCACCACACGCCACCTGGTGGCCCGTGGCATCACCCGCCTGCTGGTGGAGGGTGCGCTCTACGCGCTCGACGCCTGATTCAACGTTTGGCGTCTGGCAGCAGCAAGGCCGTGAGGCTGCCGCCTCCAAGCAAACCCAGCACTGCACTGACGCCCACCACAAAGCCCGCTGGCAGCGGTGCGGTGGAGCCCACACCCAGGTTCAGGCGGTAACGGTCTCCCAGATTCTGAGCACCGAGGCAAAGCACCAACAGCAGGGCAGCACTCCCGCCCACGGTGATCATCAGCAGACGCAGGCGCAGCAGCATGGCGCCAACCATCGAGGCTTCGTCAGTCTGCCTGCTTTTCCGCTTCATGCAGTAGCGCATACAGCTCTCGGCGGCTGCGCCCGCTGGCCGGGGCCAGCTCCCTGGCTGCTTCGCTGGCTTTCAGCCCCCGCTTGATCAGCTCGCGCAGCTCCTCGAGGCAGCGCTCGTCGCTGTACTGGGGCACTTCACGGGCCGTGGCCCCTCCCAGCACCAGGGTGAATTCCCCCTGGGGAGCGTGCTGGGCGAAGTGCTCCAAGGCGGCCTTCACGCTGGGACCCACCTGCTCCTCATGGCGTTTGGTGAGCTCCCGGCCCACCTGCAGTGGCCGCTCGCCACCGCAATGTTCCGCGAGCTCCTCCAGCAGTTTGAGCAGGCGATGGGGGGCTTCGTAGAGCACCGTTGTGCGCTGCTCAACGGCGAGATCCTCCAAGCGCTCCTTGCGTTCCCGCCCCTTGGTGGGGAGGAATCCCTCGAAGCAGAATCGACCACTGGGCAGACCGCTGCTCACAAGTGCTGTGGTGGCGGCACAGGGACCCGGGATGCAGATCACCCCGTGGTTGGCTTCTCGCGCTGCCCGCACCAGCTCCTCTCCTGGGTCGCTGATGCCCGGCAGACCGGCATCACTGATCACGGCAACGCTGCGGCCGTCCCTCAGTTCCTCCAAGAGCTGGGGGATGCGGGTGTGGGTGTTGTGCTGGTGAAAACTGCAGCGCCGCGCCTTTGAGCCCAGGGCGCTGAGGAGCTGGCCGCTGTGGCGGGTGTCTTCGCAGGCGATGGTGTCCACCGCGATCAGCAGAGCTCGGGCGCGTGGGGAGAGGTCACCGAGGTGCCCGATCGGGGTGCCGACCACATAAAGCACTCCGGCATCAGGCTCGGCCCGCTGCTTCACAATGGCTCCGCCAAGATCTCTCCATGATGCCGATTGCTCCGACCCTTCCCGCCGGCATCGATCAAGCCCAACTGCTTGAGGCCCTGCGACCGCTGTGTTGGGGTGCGGCCGATATTCTCCGTGCCTACGCCCGCGGCGAGCAGCCCCCTCACGGTTTTTCCCGGGCGCTCAGCGTTGAGGATGGCGGTGAAGGCCCTGTTTCGGCTGCGGATCTGGCCGTGAATCAGTGGCTTCTCGATGGTTTGCGGGCGGCCTTCCCGGATGCCGGGTGGACCTTGCTGAGCGAGGAGACCGCCAAGGAGCAGCTCACCGCAGGCCAGCCCCTTGCTGCTGAGTGGCTCTGGATTCTCGACCCCCTCGATGGCACCAAGGATTTTCTCCAGGGCACGGGGGAATACGCCGTGCACCTGGCTCTTGTGCAGGGGGAGCGTCCCGTGCTGGGGGTGGTGCTGCTGCCAGAGGCCGATGAGCTCTGGTTCGGCGTGGTGGGCCAGGGCAGCTGGTGCGAGAACCGTGCTGCCGAGCGCAGCCCCGTGCGCTTCAGTGATCGCAGCGAGGATCTGGTGCTCGTGGCCAGCCGCAGCCATCGCGATGAGCGGCTGGAACGCCTGATCGATGCCTTGCCCTTGGGCAGCTCCAAGGCGGTGGGCAGCGTTGGTTGCAAAGTGGCCACGATCCTGCGTGGAGAGGCCGATGTGTACATCTCCCTGTCTGGGAAGAGTGCTCCGAAGGACTGGGATATGGCGGCCCCAGAAGCGGTGTTGCTCGCGGCAGGAGGGGCCTTTACCCATGCCGATGGCCGTCTTCTCACCTACAACACCGGCGACATCCGTCAGGCTGGATGCCTGATCGCCAGCCATGGAAAAACCCATGCCGCCCTGGAAGATCAGGCGGCACGGGCGATGGCAGAGATTGATCCGGGGTTCCCGGTTTGACCCGGGTGCTCCTCAGTTGAGAGGGGCGACCGGTGTGGGAGCCGGTGCGGGTTCGGCCTCCTCACCGTTCTGAGGCACGCCGCGCAGGGTGAGGTTGATGCGGCCACGGTTGTCGATCTCGCGCACGCGCACGGTGACCTCGTCGCCCACTTTCACCACATCCTCCACTTTTTCCACGCGCGCTTCGGACAGCTGGGAGATGTGAATCATGCCCTCCTTGCCCGGAAGGATCTCCACGAAGGCACCGATCGGAATGATGCGCGTGATCGCACCGCTGAAGACTTCGCCTTCATTCACCTTGCGGGTGAGCCCTTCGATGATCTTCTGCGCTTCATCGGCCGCCGCTCCGTCGTGGGAGGCGATGGTCACGATGCCGCTGTCTTCGATGTCGATCTTGGTGTTGGTGCGCTCGGTGATGCCCTTGATCGTGCGGCCGCCCGGACCGATCACGGTGCCGATCAGTTCCGGATCGATCCGGAAGCTCAGCAGACGCGGGGCATGGGGAGACAGTCCGTCGCGCGGTGTGTCGATCGCCTCCATCATCTTTTCGAGGATGTGCAGGCGTGCCGGTCTGGCTTGATTGATGGCCTCGGCAATGGTGCCCATCGCCAGCCCGGTGATCTTCATGTCCATCTGCAGGGCGGTGATGCCCTTGTCGGTGCCGGCCACCTTGAAGTCCATGTCGCCGAGGAAATCCTCGATGCCCTGGATGTCGGTGAGAATCCGCACCTCATCCCCTTCTTTGATCAGTCCCATGGCAGCACCACTCACGGGTGCTTTGAGGGGAACACCGGCATCCATCAAGGCCAGGGTGCTGCCGCACACAGAGCCCATGGAGGTGGAGCCGTTGGAACTCAACACCTCGCTCACCACGCGCACCACGTAAGGGAAGGTGTCCTTGGCGGGCAGCACGGGCAGGATGGCGCGCTCTGCCAGGGCGCCATGGCCGATTTCCCTGCGGCCAGGTGAGCGCATCGGCTTGGTTTCACCCACGGAGTAGGGGGGGAAGTTGTAGTGATGCAGATAGGTTTTTTCAGTGCTGGGATTCAGGTCATCCATCTCCTGCGCGTCACTGGGGGTGCCCAGGGTGGCGGTGGAGAGCACCTGGGTCAGCCCGCGTTGGAAGAGGCCAGAACCATGCACGCGTTTGGGAAGCACCCCGGCGGCAGCACTGATCGGGCGAACCTGGTCCAGGCTGCGGCCATCCACCCGCTTGCCGTCCTTCACGATCTGCTGGCGCATCAGCTTCTTGGTGAGCGCCTTGAAACTGGTGGGAAGCGCTTTGCTGTTGGCTGACACCAGCTTGCGCACCGGATCGCTGTCTTTCAGAGCTTCGATCGTTTCTGCGGTGCTGCTGCGGATGGCATCGAGCTTGCTGTCACGATCCGCCTTGCTTTGGTCGAATTGGCTGAGCACTTCGCCGATGGCCTTGGTGCATGCCTTCTCCAGATACACCGGCAGGGTGGAGTCTTCTTCAGGTTGTTCCGGCTTCACCTGCTCGATCCCCGCGTCCTTGAGGATCGACTCCTGGGCTTTGATCAGTTCGCAGACGGCTTCGTAGCCAAAGTCGATCGCTTCGATCACGTCCTGTTCGGGAAGCTGATTGGCTCCGGCTTCCACCATCACGATCCCTTCCGGTGTGCCTGCCACCACCAGATCCAGATCGCCTCGCTCGATTTCGCGGTAGCTGGGATTGAGCACGAAGTCGTCGCCGAGCAGGCCGACGCGTACGGCGGCCATCGGTCCGTAGAACGGAATGCCGGCCAGCAGGGTGGCCATCGACGCACCGGTGACTGACAGCACATCAGCCGGGACGCGCTCATCGAGGGACATGCAGGTTGCAACGATCTGCAGGTCATCGCGGAGCCAGCTGGGGAAGAGCGGCCGCATCGGCCGATCGATCAGCCTGCTGATCAGGGTGGCCCGCTCGGGGGGACGGCCTTCCCGGCGCATGAAGCTGCCTGGGATGCGTCCTGCGGCGTACAGCCTTTCTTCGTAGTCGCAGATGAGAGGCAGGAAGTCGATGCCTTCCCGGCCTGAGGAACGGGTGGCGGTGACCAGCACCGAGGTGTCACCACACTCGATCATCACGGATCCGCCGGCCTGGGGGGCATAGCGCCCCGTGGTCAGCCGAATCTCCCGACCGTCGAAGGAGATTGACTGTGTCTGACCTTGCACTTGTGCTTATGTCTTTCTGTCAAGTGTGATTCTGGCATTCAGCAGGAACGAATCGCCAATTCCCGCCAGTCCGCATGGGTTTTGTTCGGTGTTGAGGCAAAAAAAAGGAGGTGATTGATCACCTCCGAACCTCTTTGAGTGGCGTTCCAGCGGAACGGTGATCACCAGCTGGACTTCACCACGCCGGGGAGCTCGCCTTTGTGGGCGCGTTCACGCAGCTGGTTGCGGCACAGCCCGAAATCGCGATACACGCCCCGGGGCTTGCCGGTGGCCCAGCAACGATTCCTCATGCGGGTGGGAGCACTGTTCCGGGGCAGGCCCTGGATCTTGCGGTGGATTTCCAGACGCTCCATGGGATCCTCCGCTGCATTGAAGGCGGCCATCAGGGCCGACCGCTTGGCGGCAAAGCGCTCAACCATCTTCTTGCGCTTCGCATCGCGAGCGATCATCGACTTCTTGGCCATGCAGCGGTGGGAAAAGAGCAGTTCAATCTGAAACTTTACTGCTTCATTGGCCCATCAATTGGCGCACCACCGTCAGCTGGCTGGTGTCACGCACGATCAACAGCACGCTCAGGCCGAGCACGAGCAGCAGGCTGGATTGCATCACTGCCAGTTGGAAGCGTTCGGGCAGCGGCCGTCCCCGCAGACCCTCCAGCAGAAGGAAAACCAGTTGTCCGCCATCAAGAAGGGGAAGGGGCAGGGCGTTGAGGACACCAAGATTGATGGAGATCAGAGCCAGGAACAGGGCCAGGCCAGACCCTCCCTGGCTGGAGAGTTGTGCCCCCATCTCCACGATCTTCACGGGCCCAGACACCTGCTGGGCGGTGGAGCTGAAATCGGTGAACAAACTGGCGTAGCCCGACACCGTTCGGCTGAACAGACTGGCGAATTGCCTGCTGCCAGCGCTGATCGCTTCCAAGGGAGAGCGCACCGGACGGCTTCCACCACCCATCGCCACCTGCAGCTGGGCGCCGATCCGACCGGTGCCCTGCTGGTCAGCGGGGGTGAGCCGCAGGGTGCTGACAGCCTCACCGCGCTGAACCTCGAGTTCAAGCTTCTGGCCGGGGCTGCGGCGGATCGGTTCAACGGCGGCCCGAACCGCTGACTCTCCGCTGCCGAGGGTTTGGGCATCGATGGAGAGAATGCGATCTCCTGGTCTCAGTCCGGCTTGAGCGGCTGGAGCGCCGTCCTGCACCGTCATCACCACCACGCCGGGAGCTGGATCACCGGGAACACCGGCCGCGGCCGTATGGCCCACCAGCACCAGCCAGGCCAACAGCAGATTCGCCAACACCCCGGCACTGATCACGAGCACGCGTTGGGGGATCGGACGGTTGCGCAACAAATCCGGATCATCCAAAGGAATGGATTGATCGTTGTCGTCGTCGTCATCGGGGAAGGAGACGAAACCGCCAAGGGGCAGCAACCGCAGGGCATAGGTAACGCCGTTGCGCTCGGTTTTGAGCAGCGCTGGCCCGAAGCCCACAGAAAAGCCGTTCACGCGGATGCCTTGCAGGCGGGCGGCCAGAAAATGACCTGCCTCATGAATCACGATCAGGAGCCCCAGAGCGAGCAGTGAGGCCAGAACGTTCATGAGGATTCACGCAGTCGGATCATTCTGGCTGGAGACGATCCGAACCGAAGTAAGGCACGAGCGCCTGGGGCAGGAGAACACTGCCATCAGCCTGCTGACCGTTCTCCAGCAGGGCAGCCATGGTGCGGCCGATGGCTAGGCCGCTTCCGTTGAGGGTGTGCACAAGCCGGGTGGTCTTGCCGTCTTTGGTGCGGATGGATGAGCGCCGCGCCTGGAAATCGCCGCAAACGCTGCAACTGGAGATTTCCCGGTAGGCCCCGGCCCCTGCAAGCCACACTTCCAGGTCGTAGGTGCGCGCTGCGGAGAACCCCAGATCACCGGTGCAGAGCTCGAGCACCCGGTAAGGCAGCTCGAGCGCCTGAAGAACGGCTTCGGCATCGGCGGTGATTGCCGCATGCGCCTCGTCGGCGTGGTCGGGATGCACAAACCAATACAGCTCAACTTTGTTGAACTGATGCAGGCGGATCAGGCCCCGGGTGTCGCGCCCGTAGCTGCCCGCTTCCCGCCGGAAGCAGGGGCTGTAGGCCACGTAACGCAGGGGCAGTTGATCGAGCGGAATGATTTCATCGCGGTGCAGCGAGGTCAGCGGTACCTCGGCTGTGGGGGTGAGCCAAAGGTCGTCGTCCGCGCAACGAAAGCTTTCCTCAGCGAATTTGGGCAGTTGGCCTGAACCCGTGAGGCTGGCGCTGTTCACGAGCACCGGAGGCAGAACTTCGCGATAGCCCTTGCCGGTGTGGAGATCCAGCATGAAGTTGATCAGGGCTCGCTCCAGGCGCGCACCCTGCCCGAACAACGTCACAAAACGGCTCTGCGCGATCCGCACCGAGCGTTCACTGTCGAGCAGGCCCAGGCGATCGGCAATGGCCCAGTGCTCATCCAGCCCCTCCTGGCGGCGTGGGTCTCCCCAGCTGCGGACCTCGATGTTGTCGTTCTCGTCCCGGCCGTCCGGACAGGCGGGCGAGGGGAGATTGGGAAAGGTGAGCAGCTGGGTCTTCAGCTCGGCGGCCAGTTGACGTTCCTCGTCCTCCAGCACGGCCACCTTTTGTTTGATGGCGTTGCCCTGCTGACGCAGCTCAGCCACGTCGCTGCCCTTCGGATCCGCCCCTGCCTTGATCTTGAGGCCAACCTCCTTGCCCACACGGTTGCCTTCGGCTTGCAGGCTGCTGCGCTGCTCCTCGAGGTCGCGCTGCTGTTGGGCCAGGGCTTGCAGGCTGTTGAGATCAACCGTCAAGCCGCGGCGAGCAAGCTCCCTAGCCATCAGCTCAGGGTTCTCTCGCACCAGACGCTGATCGAGCACAGGGATTTCAATGATGGCGCGGGCAGCCTAAGCGTCCGCCTTCAGAGCTTCGGCTGAGTCAGAGAACCTGGCCGACCATCACAGCCGCCACGGCGGAGAACAGAGTGATGCCGAGGGCGGTGATCGGATTCTGGCCTTGCACCACGGCAACAGTGGTGATCACTCCAGCGCCAAGGCAGGCGGCGGCGAGTTGGGTGGTGAGGTCAGTGGTACGGTTCACAGCCGAATTTTCTGTAGTCCCGGCAACCTACGGAGCTTGTTCGATGTCGTCTCGACGACACCCCTGGATTCGTTACGGCGCGTCAGGGTTCGTTACTTGCCGCAATGAAGCGGGCCTGGCACGGCCTGCGCTGGCCCACTGCTTCAGGGCGTCGAGCTGTTCGCGGGCCGTGCGCGCCAGGGGCACCAGCTGGGATGCAGCCTTGATCAGATCGCTTTCGTTGAGCTCCCGGCGCTCCGCAAAGGCGAGGTGCATCGCTTCGATGACCACCTGCTCGAGCTCGGCGCCGGAATAGCTCTCCGTGCGGTCCACCACGGTGGACAGGGGCAGATCGAGTTGCGGCCGTCTGCGCTGGAGATGGAGGCTGAGGATGCCGCAGCGCTCCTCTCGCGATGGCAGGTCGAGAAGGAAGATCTCGTCAAAGCGACCCTTTCGCAGCAGTTCGGGGGGCAGGCGCTCCACACCGTTGGCCGTGGCCACCACAAACACAGCGGAGCGTTTCTCGGCCATCCAGGTGAGCACCGTGGCCAGAACCCTCTGACTGGTGCCGCCGTCGCTGCGGCTGTCCTGGCCGAAGCCCTTGTCGATTTCATCAATCCACAGCACACAGGGCGCCATGGCTTCGGCGCGCAAAATCATGTCGCGCGTGCGTGCCTCGCTGGCCCCAACCAGCCCTGAGAACAAACGGCCCACATCCAGCCGCAGCAGGGGCATCGACCAGCTGTGGGCAATGGCTCGGGCGGTGAGTGATTTTCCCGTTCCCTGGGGACCCACCAGCAGCACACCGCGCGGCAGGGGCAGCCCGAAACGCCGTGCCTCGTCGCTGAAGGCGCGGTGCCGCTGATCGAGCCAGTGCTTCAGGGTTTCCAGCCCACCGATATCCGCGGGCGTGGCATCCGTGCGGCAAAACTCCAGCACCTCGCTGCGGGCCAGAGACAGGCGTTTCTCCTCGAGCACATCGCTCAGATCGTCGCGGCTGAGGCAGCCCCGCTGGGCCAGGGCCTTGGCGGCCACATGCCTCACCCTGGCTTCGCTGAGTCCGCAGCAGGCGTGGGTGAGCTCCTCCAGCACGTCCTCCTCGAGGACAGACCCACTGGCTCTGGCGATGTTGCTCAGCAGCGTCCGCAATTCCTCCTCCCGAGGCAGGGGCAGATCGAGAAGGGTGAGCGCTTCGTCGAGGTCGGCAGGGGGCGTCCACTGGCCGCAGCTCAGGATCAAGGTGTGGGGGGTGGATCGCAGCTCGCTGGCCAGATTGCGCAGCATGCGTGCGATGCCCGGGTCATCACAGAACCGATGCACATCCTTGAGCAGCAGCAGGGTGGGGTCGTTGCTCGACCGTTCCTTTAACCACTGCAGAACCGCCATCGGCTGCCGAGCCCCCAGGGCCTCCTGGCCGAGAGCACCGCGAAGACCGCCAACAAAATCCCAGCGCGCCAGCAAACGGTCGCCGAGACGGTCACTGGCCTGGGCCAGGAGGGCCTCCACCCTTTCTTCCTCGTGGCTGCGGATCCAGATCAGGGGGGTTCCCGAGCGGATCAGGAGATCCAGCTGACGGCTCCAGGATTCAGTCATCGGGTTGGTCGGACGGTGGCTGCATGGAAGCCTGAAGATCCCGCAAAGCCTGCCAACGGGGATCCTTCAGTGGCGTTGGTGGTGTGGAGGCTGCTGGGGTGCTGGTCTGCAGGGGGGGGCCTGGGCAGTGATCTCCGCAGAAGTTGACCACCGACATCTGCAGACTCAGTTGCTCAAACACCCAGCGTTCAGGCTCGAAACGCCCCCGTGGGTCCAAACACTCCATCAGGCCTTCGGGGACTGCCGCATCCAACTCTGGAGTGCTGACGTTGGCATCGGAGGGATCCGAACCAAGCCAGATCAGTTCGCGATTCTCGACGTTGAGTTCCTGATTGAAGTGACCAAGGCAGCGGTCACAGCGCAAGCAAATGATGGTGCTCAGGGACCCTTCAACCTCAAGGATGTTGCCGCGGTGTTCGGCGCAGACGCGCCCGCGGATCGGTGTGAGGCTTGCAAGCTCGTCGTGGGTTCCATCCACCTCCCAAACCCTGGGTTGACCCAGGGCCTGGAGCTCTCGCAACGCCACCGGCTCCAGGCCGGGAATCATTTGTTTCCGCCTTTGGGTTCAAAGGGCAGGCGGCCGGCCTGGGATCCACCACCGGCCGTGGCGGTAGCAGGGGTCTGGGCCTGCTGTTTCATCTGGTCATCCAGGATCGCTTGCAGGTTGTCGGGAAGTGCTTCGCGGGTGAGCAGGAAGGTCTGCAGGGCCTGGAAGATATTGGCGATCACCATGTAGAGCAAAACGCCGGCCGGCAGTGGGAAGAACAGAAACATGCCAGTGATCATCACAGGCGTGATCTTGTTGGCCGTGGCTTGCTGGGGGTTGGCCGGCATGCCCATGCCCGACAGGAGCTGGGAGATGAAGAGGCTCAAGCCGAAGGCACCCACGAGGATGGCGATGTCCCAGTTGATGGATCCTTCGGTGTAGAAGCCCACTTGGCCAAGGGCCTTGATGAACAGAAAGCCGCTGCGTGCTGCCAGTCCTGGGATCTTGCCCTCAACCGTGGCATCCCCCGGGGCCAAGGCCTGGATGGTGCCGTCCTCAGAGACGGACACCACCGATTCCCCTTTGGTCACCGACCAGCTGGGAAGGAAGGACTGACCGTTCTCCACGTCGCTGAGAACGTTGCTGAAGGGTTCTCCGCTTTTTGTTTGGAGCTGAATCTGGACGTTCTCTCCGGCGCCGATCTTGGTGCCACCGGGGAGGCTGGCAATCACGGGCACGTGATCGGTTTCCGTCACGAAAATCGAGTGACTGGCGCTGTTGAACGGTTTGGGATCAACGGCGGCGATCTGCTCGGCAGGCAACACCTTGAGATTGAGGGTGTAGGGGACGTCGGCGAACGGTGATCCCCGCAGGGTGGCGAACAGGGCGAAGAGGATCGGCATCTGCACCAACAGAGGCAGACAGCCGGCCAACGGGCTGCCGAATTCCTTCATCAGTTTTCCCAGTTCCTCCTGTTGCTTCTGAGGGTTGCTGGCAAAACGGGCCTTGATTTCGGCTTGGCGTTTCTGCATCACCGGCTGGGCAATGCGCATGCGCCGGGCGCTGCGAATGGAACCAGCGCTGAGCGGGAACAGTGCCAGGCGAATGACAACCGTCAGCGCCACGATGGCCAGTCCGTAGCTCGGAACCAATCCATAGAAGAAATCCAGGATTGGCAGGAGCAGATTGTCGGAGATGTATCCGATCACGATGGCGTTCCGCGGTGTGGTGAAAGGTGATGCCAGTGTGCAACAGCGTCGCCGCTTTTGCGGTGCTGCCGGGCGTCAGGCAGCGAAACCCTTGCTTGAGGAGTCGTCGAGCCCAGCCTGGCTGGGCTTGTTGCCCGTGGGACGGGATTGGATGCGCTCCAGGATGTAGGTCTCGACCTCTCGGAAGCGAGGCAGCGAGCGCATTTCCAGCCTTGAGCCATCGGTGAGCACCAGCACCATGTCTCCCCAGGCGCCAAATCCTCTGGGCACGCAACGCACTTCGCTGATCTGGCTGTAAACCACCTGGCTGCGATCACGCCCCATCCAGCCCCCACTCACAGAGACTCTGCGGCTTGTGATGTTGAAGCGGAGCCAGAGGGCCCGCACAACAGCCCCGATGGTGAAGGGGAGGCCGATGAGCGTGAAACCAAGGAGAAGGTTGATGATCAGGTCCCCCTTGGCTGGACCTCCTTCGTAGAAGGTGTCTTCCTGAATGGACTTCGTCATGGCTGGAGGCCCGCCTCTTCAAGCAATCTGTCGCATTCTTCCAGCAAGTTGGCTTCATCGGCGTCAGCGCCGGGCCGAAGACTGATCAGCAGCCACACATCGCTGTGGGTTGAGCGCGCTTCGAAACGCAGGCGAAGGTGGTCGTGCAGCAGACGCCGGAGACGGTTGCGCACGACCGCACGTTTGTGCACCTTGCCGCTGATCACCACAGCGATCCTGCAGCTGTGAGGCTGCGTCTGCGTCAACAGCCCGTGGATGTCGCGACGGAGCAGTTTTGCGTTGCTGGGCGCTTTGCGCAGCACCATCCAGGTGCCGTAATAACGCTTGCCACGCCTGTGCAAGTGGTCAAAGCAGCGATGGCCACGCAAACGCATGGAAGCGGGCAGAACCATCGCTAACAGTGTGCTGGAGCCGGGTCAGACGGCCAGGCGACTGCGACCACGCTTGCGGCGGGTGCGGATCACGCGGCGGCCGGTATGCGAACGCATGCGCACGCGGAACCCGGAAACGCGCTTGCGCTTACGGCTCGTACCACCGAGGGTTCTTTTCGTCATGAATCTGTTCCGGCGTCCGGCTTTTTCTCAAGAGGAGAGTTTATCAGGGAGGGCTCAGTCGATATCGATCAACCAGCTGCCGAGATAGCCGGCCACGGGCACATCACCAGGGGCCTGGGCCAGCGCGTTGAACTGATACATGCCCTGGGAGTTGGGATTGAAGATGTTCATCACCACGGCGTAGGTGCCTCCTGTGGGGATCGGGGAATCGGGGAACACCTCAATCGCGGTTTGCTTTTCGTTCACCTCGAACACAGCGGGCAGCACCTCTTTGCAACGGCTGCGGGAGAGAACACCGCCAAGCTTCATCTTGCAGAGCGAGAGGTTCTTGGGCTGAATCCGGGCGTTGAAATAGCTCGGCACCGTGATGCTCAGCTTGAGGATGGCGGTCTTGCGATCCTTCGGCCTCAGCATGAAGAAGTACTCGGCCCGCTCGAGTTGCTGCGTGCTGCTCTGCACGAAGTAGAGCTTCTTGTAATCCTTCGAGCCATCCCAGCGAAATTCAAGCAGTGATGGGGTGTTCTGGGCCCGTGCGGCTGGAGGTGCGGCAGGGAGCAGAAGGCTTGCAGTGCCGATTGAGCCGGCAACGAGTGCGGCGGCGACACCAGCACGGCGGGGGGTGAGTCGGAACAGGCTTCGAGTCATGGAATCGGATGGCTTAAGGCGATGTCGCCGTGGGACGTGTGTGAATTGTCCTGAGAATTGCGCGTTGATCGGCCCCTCAAGGGTCGGCCCTTCAGCTGTCAGCTGTGACCGGATCTGTCAGGCCGCAGGCGCGCCGCGCCGCGCAGATAGGGGTGATGGAGTGGCTGATCCCCTGGAAGCCAGGCGTGAGCCAGCAAGCGGATGCAGCGAGCGAGATCGCCATGAACCGCCATCTGCTGCACATCGAGCAAGGCGACGGTGTCCCAACCGGCACGATGCCGAGCCGTTGCGGCCGGGAAACAGGCATCGAGATCAGTCGTCACCGAGAACGTCACCGAGACGAGTTGATCGGGTTGCAGCTGGTTCTGCTCCATCAGGGCATCCACCAGTTCAGCCACGGCGTCGCTGATGGAGGCGGCTGTGTTGTCTGAACTGGTGGTGGCTCCGCGCAGGCCGCGCAGCTGCAGGGGAAGGGTCATGACCGGTGCATCCAAAGGAGTTGACCACTCAGCTCCAACTCCGCACTCAGCCGTTGCTGGACGGCGCTGAGCAATGCGGAGCCCGGGAGTCCCTGGAGCAGGCTTTTGCGCGGCTTCCCGAGGGTCACGGGCTTGCAGCGTTCCTCATCTAGATCGGCCAGTCGGGCCGCCAGAACCCTGGCCTGCTCTTCATCGCCAAGCTCATCCACCAGGCCAAGCTCCTTGGCTTGCGCACCGCTGAAGACCCGGCCGTCGGCAAACGCCTTCACCGCATCGGGCTCCAGGCCGCGGCCCTCAGCAACGGCCGCGACGAACTGGTCGTAGCTGCTGTCGATCAGGTCTTGCAGCAGCTGCCGCTCATCGGCACTGAGGGCCCGATCCGGCGAAAGGATGTCTTTGTAGGCACCACTTTTCACGGTTTCGAAGCGGATCCCGATCTTGTTCAGGAGCTCCGACAGATTGTTGCCGCGCAGGATCACGCCGATCGATCCCGTGATGGTGCCGGGATTGGCCACGATCGTTTCGGCTGCGACGCCCACGTACACCCCACCGGAGGCGGAGATGTTGCCGAAACTGGCCACCACCCGGCAGCCTTTGGCGCGCAATCTCAGCAGGGCGGCATGGATTTCCTGGCTGTCGCCAACCGTGCCTCCGGGGCTGTCGATGCGCAGCAGCAAGGCAGGAAACTCCCGCTCCTGCACCTCGCGGAGCGCCTTGAGAACCCGTCGGCGGGTGGACCCGCTAATGGCTCCTTCGATGGCGATTCTCGCCATGCGACGTCTGGATTTCCGGCGCCACGGCCACACCATGACTCTCCGTTCAACTCGCCGGATCTTAAAAAGGACCCTGTCGGCCCGAATTCATGTCCTCCCTGCAGCGCGGGCTGTTGATGGTTCTGCCCTTCGCCTTGTGGGGGACGGCCATGGCTGCAATGGCTCCCCTGGTGCATTCCGGAGGGCCAGCGCTGGTGGCCTGTCTCAGGCTTCTTCCAGCTGGTGCTGTTCTGCTGATTGCCGTGCCGTGGCTTGGTCGTTCTCTGCGCATCGACCCTGGCGATCGCGGCTGGTTTGTGCTGTTCACCCTCGTGGACGCCTTCTTGTTTCAGATCTTTCTCGCCAAGGGAATCGAAGGCACAGGTGCAGGGCTCGGGTCGGTGTTGATTGATTCCCAGCCCTTGATCGTGGCGCTGCTGGCGCGCTGGCTGTTTGCCGAATCCATCAATCCGTTCGGTTGGCTCGGCTTGGCGCTGGGACTGGCCGGAATCGTTTGCCTCGGGGTCCCCGCTCCCTTGCTCAACCACTGGTGGCTGGAGGCCGACCTGGCGTCCTGGGAGTCCGGATGGCAGTCCGGGACCGGCTGGATGTTGCTGGCTGCTCTCACCATGGCCCTGGGCACAGTGATCAGCCGCTTTGCTTGCCGTCGCAGTGATCCAGTGGCCGTGACCGGCTGGCACATGGTGGCCGGGGGCATTCCCTTGCTGATCTGGCACGGACTCGATCCGGCCACCTCCATGCTCCCTCCCTGGACCGGCCTGGACTGGGCTCAAATGGCCTATGCCTCCATCCTTGGCAGTGCCTTGGCCTACGGCCTGTTCTTCTGGTTCGCCAACCGTGAGGATCTCACCGGATTCACCACCCTGGGCTTCCTCACCCCTGTGTTTGCCCTCGCTTCAGGGGGGGTGCTGCTTGGAGAACGCCTGGCGGGCCTGCAATGGCTTGCCGTGTTGCTCGTGTTGGCGTCCGTGCTGTTGGTCAGTCAGCGGCAGAAGCTCTGGGATCCGCTGCTGCGCGCCGCTGCGCCCCAGCCCGGAGACTTGAAGGCATGACGGAGCGTCCCCTGCATCTGGTGCTGGTCAGCACTCCGATTGGTCAGCTCGGCAGCGGGCGCGGTGGAGGCGTTGAACTCACCCTCAGCTCGGTGCTGCGTGGCCTGGTGGGCCGCGGCCATCAGCTGTCGCTTGTGGCACCGGAGGGGTCGCGCTCGCCAGTGCTTGATGACACGGTGCAGGTTCATCCCTGCAAGGGAGTGGATCAGCCGAGCTGGCAGCATGCCGACCGTGGCGCACCGATGCAGATCCCCGATGACGGGGTGCTCCCCCGCCTTTGGGAGCGTGCCCTGGATCTGGGCTCCCAGGCTGATGCCGTGCTCAATTTCGGTTACGACTGGCTTCCCCTCTGGCTGACGCCCCATGCCCCTGCGGCCCTGTTCCACTTGGTGAGCATGGGGTCGGTTTCGCAGGTGATGGATCGCGCTGTGGCGGCGGTGGCCCGTTGGGATCAGCGCCGGCTCGCGTTTCACACCTGCCGTCAGGCCCAGGATTTCGACCTGGTCGCTCCGCCAGAGGTGGTGGGTAACGGGTTTGATTTGTCTCGCTATGACCTTCAGCTCGCACCATCGGGTCCATTGGGGTGGGCCGGTCGGGTCGCACCGGAAAAGGGGCTGGAGGATGCAGCGGCCGTGGCTGCGGCTCTCGGGGAAACGCTGCGGGTTTGGGGTCTGGTGGAAGACCACGCCTACGCCCAGCGTGTTGAGGCCGAAGTGCCGCAGGGCACGATCGAGTGGTGCGGCTTCAAGCCCACTGCGGAGCTTCAGCGGGAGCTTGGGGCCTGCCGGGCGCTTCTCAACACGCCCAAATGGAATGAGGCCTACGGGAATGTGGTGGTGGAAGCTCTGGCCTGTGGCGTGCCAGTGGTGGCTTACGACCGCGGAGGTCCCGGGGAGATCGTTCAAAACGGCGTGACGGGCTGGCTTGTCCCCCCCGACGACCGCGACGCCCTGACCCGCGCCACGCAACGGGTTGCTGCCATCGATCGACGGGCCTGTCGTGGCTGGGCGGAACAATGGGCGAGTCAGGACGCTCTCGCGATGCGCGTGGAAACCTGGATTCGCCGGGGTCTGTCGCCGATGGATGGCACCATCGTCCGATGACAGCGGATCGGCTTCAAACGATTGAGCTCTCGCCCCAGGTGCGGCGCCGAGGGCTCTGGTGCATCCTCGCGCTGGCTGTGGTGATCTTCATCTGGCAGCTGGGAAGCACTGGATTGGTTGATGAAACGCCACCTCTCTTCGCGGCATCCGGTCGCGCCATGGCCGAGACCGGCGACTGGTTGACCCCCCGGGTGAACGGCCTACCGCGTTTTGATAAGCCGCCCCTGGTGTATTGGCTGATGGGGCTGACCTACAGCCTGCCGGGTTCGGCGTCATGGGACCCCCTCGGCACCTGGGCTGCGCGCTTGCCCTCGGCCCTGGCGTCGATGGCGTCGATGCTCATGCTGGGTGACACGTTGCTTCGCTACCCGCTTGCCGGTGATGCGCACCCGCGGCGGACGGCGGTGGCTGCTGCGTTGGCCTTTGCGCTCTCCCCTCTGGTGTTGATCTGGAGCCGCACCGCTGTGAGCGACGCCCTGCTCAGTGGCACCCTGAGCCTCAGCTTGCTTTGCCAGTGGCGTTGCTACGCGAGTGGGTCCACCCGGCGCTGGTGGCTCGCTTGGGTTCTGCTGGCGCTTGCGGTGCTCACCAAAGGGCCCGTGGCGGTGGTGCTTACCGGGATCACCCTGAGCCTCTATGCCCTGATTCGCAGGGATCTTTCCGGACTATGGCGGCTCCTGCGCCCCATCCCCGGCTTGCTGATCACCGCTGCGCTCAGCCTGCCCTGGTATGTGGCCGAGCTGGTGGTGGAGGGCCAGCCCTTCTGGGACAGCTTCTTTGGTTATCACAACCTTCAACGCCTCACGAGCGTGGTCAATGACCATCTCCAGCCCTGGTGGTTTTTTGGCCCGGTGCTTGTGGTGGCGTCGCTCCCGTTCACGCCCCTGCTCCTGCTCGGCCTTGCCCGCTGCCTGGGCGCGTTTCGGGGCGGAGGATCCCGCCTGCAGATGCCAGCTGCGCAGAGCCTGCGCGATTTCGCGGCTTGCTGGGTGTTGTCAGTGTTGATTCTGTTCACCCTGGCGGCGACCAAACTGCCCAGCTATTGGCTGCCGGCCACTCCCGCCGCTGCCCTGGTGATCGCCCTGACGGCCCAGGCACCCTCACTCAGGAAGCGTCCACTGCTTCTGTGGATGTGGTTGTTCACCCTGATGCTCACCGCCGTGCTTGCGGCGGGTCTCTGGGTGTCGCCCCTCTGGATTCCATTGATTCAGGATCCGGAGATGCCCACGCTTCCCGCTGAGCTCCTGGCCAGTGGTTTGGTGCTCAGGGCGGCTGTTTGCTTCACGGTGGCGGCCTTGCTTGGCCTGATCACCTTGCTGCGGACCACCGATGGCCGCCTGCTCGCTGTGCAGGGTCCATTGGTGGTTTTTCAGCTTGTCGCGCTCCTGCCGATGATCGAACTCGGCGATCGCGTGCGCCAGCGTCCCGTCCGCCAGGTGGCTGGAACGGTGGCGAGCCAACGGCGACCCGGGGAACCCGTGGCGATGATCGGCGTTCTCAAACCCTCACTGCACTTTTATACCCGTCAAGTGGTGCTCTACGAGGGCAAATCGAAATCGGCACTGGTGAATCTGGCGGATCGACTCAGCCATGAGCAGCGCCAGGGATTTCAAGGCATCCCCCTTAACGATCCCAACAGTTCAGACACAGTGCTGGTGGTGATTGATGAACGCACCGCCGATCGGGATCACTGGCAGGGTTTGGCTCCTGAGATCCTGAGCCGCTCGGGGATCTATTCGCTCTGGCGCGTGGATCGCAGCCGGCTTGAGCAGCGCTCTGCAGCGCTGCGGGCGCGTGGGGTCGACCTCACCTGGAGGGATCCAAGGCCAGAGCGCTACTGATCAGCGCCGTTGGCCACCTGCGCGCCCAGGTCAGCGCTTCTGCAGAAGCTGCAGTGCCCCCAGTAGGCCATCTCTCCCATCGGAGCCGGTGATCCGCAGCGCGGGCAGGTGGCCATTCCATGCACATCCGATCGGCTGGGATGGCGGTTCCACTCGTCGAGAGGGTCCCCGTGAGCAGTGCGGCGGGCCGTGTGGTGCTGGAGGATGCGCAGATCGCGCACGGGGTGCCCGGCGCCGCGGATGGCAGCAAGGAGTTGAAGCTTGCTGTAGAGCAGAGCCTGGCGCCACTGGGGGTGGCTGGCTCCCACGCTGAGCACCCCTTGTCTCAGGGTGAGGGGCCGGCAGTGTTCCGCCAGGGAGGGGCCTGCCAGTTTCGGCCAGTCCTGCCATAGCGCTGCCATCGAACCGTCCTGACGCCATTGCTGGTTCAGTCGGTCCAGGCATCCCCGGATCGACTGGGCCGGCTCAGGGGGTGCCGGCATCAAGAGCTCACCCTTGCCGAAGCGGCGTCGCTGCGATTTCGGTGCCCTTCCCATGGCCGATCTGAGATCGATCTCGTGACGATAGAGAGGATTGGCGAACCCTCTCGCTAGCCTCTGACCACTGCTAGCCCGGATCCATGGGTTTCTTTGATCGGCTGAGCCGTCTGGTTCGCGCGAACGCCAACGCTGCAGTTAGCAGCATGGAAGATCCCGTCAAGATCCTCGATCAGTCGGTGGCTGATATGCAGGCTGACCTGGTGAAGCTGCGTCAGGCGGTCGCCATGGCCATTGCCAGCCAGAAGCGCCTGCGCAATCAGGCCGATCAGGCTGAAACCCAGTCGCGCACTTGGTACGAGCGGGCTGAACTGGCGCTGAAGAAGAACGAGGAGGATCTGGCCAGGGAAGCCCTGACCCGCCGCAAGACCTTCCAGGAAACCGCCACCTCCCTGAGCAATCAGGTGAAGGCCCAGGAGGCGCAGGTGGAGACCCTCAAGAAGAGCCTTGTGGCTCTCGAAGGCAAGATCGCTGAGGCGCGCACCAAAAAGGACATGCTCAAGGCTCGCGCCCAGGCCGCCCAGGCGCAGCAGCAACTGCAGAGCGCTGTGAATGGCATCGGCACCAACTCCGCCATGGCCGCTTTTGAGCGGATGGAAGACAAGGTTCAGTCGATGGAAGCCACCAGTCAGGCGGCGGCTGAGTTGGCCGGAGCAGACCTGGAGAGCCAGTTCGCCGCCCTGGAAGGTGGCAGCGATGTGGATGATGAGCTCGCGTCGTTGCGGCAACAGCTTCAGGGCGGGCCTGAGGCGGTGGCCCTTCCCCAGGCGGATGACAAGGTGCAGCCGGTGAAGGTTGCCGAGGTGGATCAAGACCTTGAGGAACTGCGGCGATCCATCGACAAGCTCTGATCGCCTGAGCAGCCCCTTCTGTCCATAGGATCAGGGTTGTGTTGTTGTCTTGCTGTGTCTGCTGCTGTTTCCGACTACACCGATGCCGGATTTGATCAGGACGTCCTGAAGGCATCCGGAACAGTTTTGGTGGATTTCTGGGCGCCCTGGTGCGGTCCCTGCCGTCTCATGGTGCCTCTGATGGACTGGGCGGCCGAAACCTATGCAGGGCGTCTGCAGGTGGGAAAGCTGGAAGTGGACGGCAATCCCGCAACCCGCGATGCCTACCAGGTGCAGGGCATTCCAACGTTGATCCTCTTCCGTGATGGTGCGGAGATCGCCCGTCACGAGGGGGCCATTGCCCGACCTCAGTTGCAGGCTTTCCTGGATGCTCACCTCTGAACGCCTGGCCCGGCTGGGCAGTGGTGTTTTCGACCGCAATGATCGCCGCAAAGCGCAGTACTGCCTTGGTGATCGTCATCCCCAGCAGCCGCTGATCGATCTGTCCTTGGGGTCGACCGATCTGGCCCCACCCGCTGAGGTGATCGCGGCCATGGCCACGGCCCTTCAGGAACCCGTCAGCGCGTCCTACTGCCTGCATGCTGGAACCGAAGCGTTTCGCCATGCAGCGGCGGCTTGGTGCGAGCGTCGCTTTGGTGTGGCCGTGGATGCTGAAACTGAGGTGCTCCTGTTGGTCGGGTCCCAGGAGGGAACCGCCCATCTGCCGATGGCCGTTTTGGATCCTGGCGACAGCGCCTTGATCCTCGACCCTTCCTATCCATCCCATCGCGGAGGCCTTGAACTGGCGGATGCACGAATTCACACCCTGCCGCTTCAGGCTGAGAGGGGATGGGCTCCCGACTTTTCCGCACTCACAACGGAGCAGTGGAGGCAGCTACGCCTCATGGTTCTGGGCTTCCCCCACAACCCAACCGCCTGCACAGGAGATCAGACATGGCTTGATGAAGCGATGGCCCACTGCCATCGCCATGACCTCGTGCTGGCGCATGACAATCCCTACGTTGATCTGGCGCTCGAGGGTGAAGCGCCCGCTCTTCTGCGCTGCCCCCATTGGAAAGAGCGGGGAATCGAGTTCTTCTCCCTCTCTAAGGGCTGGTGTCTAGGGGGATTCCGTCTGGCCTTCGCCGTGGGGGCTGCACCGCTGATCAGTGCTCTTCGTCAACTCAAAGGAGTGGTGGATTTCAATCAGTGCCGCGCCTTGCAGCAGGGAGCGGTGCTGGCGCTGGATCGCCACGCTGATTGGCCTGGATCCCTGCGCCCTGTTTACCGGCAACGCCGCGATCGCATGCTGAGCGCCTTGGCAGGGATCGGCTGGTCGGTGCCTGAGCCCTCCATGGCCCTGTATCTGTGGATGCCGCTGCCACCCTGGGTTCATTCCCGGGGCTGGAGTGATGAACGGCTGGCCGCTGAAGTGTTGGAGCACTGCGGCGTAGCGCTCACCCCTGGGTCAGGCTTCGGAACTGCGGGAGCTGGCTGGCTGCGACTGGCCCTGGTGCGGCCTGTGATGGAGCTCGAAGCTGCTGTCGACCGGCTTGCACCCTGGTGGGCGCTCCAGAGCTGATGCGGCCGTTGGTCCGAGGAGGTGCGCCCGTTCTCAGGGATCTGCGCCGTCGCGGCAGCTCGCACTGGAGGCTGAGGCACGTGCAGGTCTGCACCAGTACGGAACTTGAGCTGGTGCGTTGGTTGGAGCGCCAAACCTGGAGCGGTGGTCAACCCCGGGCTGTGTTCGCCACCCATCAAACCCAGAGTCACGGCCAGCACGGACGGGTGTGGCTGGCGCCGCGGGGGGGGCTGTGGCTCAGTGCGGCCTTGCCCTGGCCCCATCCGATCCAGGCCACAGGATTGTTTGGTTTGGTGGTGGCCCTGGCGCTGGCAGAACAGCTCGAAGCCCAGGCTGTGCCGGTGTGCATCAAGTGGCCCAACGACCTGCTGGTGCACTCCAGAAAGCTGGCGGGGATTCTGCCCACCTTGGTGTTTCGCGGCAGTCGGGTCCGGCAAGCCCGCATCGGGATTGGACTCAATGTGTGCAATGCCGTTCCCTCCGGTGCCGTGGCCCTGAAGCAGCTGTTGCCCCGTGGGCGCTGCCGCCTGCGGAGCTGGCAAAGCGCGGTGCTGCAGGCCCTCGACCGCTCGATGGATCTCGCCGGCGACCCCGCGTTTGTGGTGCGGGAAGTGGAGCGTCGGCTCTGGAGCGATCGGGTGCGCGACCCCCGCAGTGGCGACGATTGGCAGGTTCAGGGGCTGGGTCTGGATGGACGCCTGCTGCTGGCTCAGGGCAACCGGACCTGCAGCTGGACCCGGTGGGGTGACAGCCAGGGCAGAAGTGTCTAAGTTCTCGCACGATGAGATCGCTTCGATCCGTTGGCTTTTCGCTGGCTTGCTGCACCGATCCTTCTCACGCTGCCGCTGGCACCCGAGGTTGAAACGCCGGTGGCACCTCCACTGACGTTTGATCACTCCCTCGACGCGCTTGAGCAAAATCGTGTGATCACCCCCCAAGAGCGACGGCAGATCGAAACGGGCTCGGGCGTGACACGCCCGATCGATGTGCCCGCCTTTCAGCAGGCTTGCCGTACGGGCGCCCTTTCGAAGCAGGAATGCAGTGAGGGTGTGGCTGTGCGTGGTCGAGATCGACGCCGTGGTGCCCGTGTGGTGCTCAACGGACGTGATGGACGCTTCAGTGGTTTGGGACGGCGCAGTGCGGATGGTCGCCCGCTGCCGCCCATCTCCGTTCCGGTGTCAGCGCTGCTTGCTGGCTCAACGGCTGGCTTCCGCCTTGAATCAGTGTTTGCGGTATCTCCCCGTCCGGCTGCGATCCCTGGCAACGGCAACCGCAAGCTTCTGTTCCCCATTCTTGGATCGGCCATCACTACCAGTGAATTCGGATGGCGCATGCACCCCATCGTGGGGCAATGGCTGATGCATGCAGGCAAGGATTTTGCTGCTCCAGAAGGGACGCCGGTTGTGGCAGCCCTGTCAGGAACGGTTCTGAGCAGTGGCCTTGCGGGCGGATATGGCATCGCTGTTGAGCTCGATCACAGCAATCCGTCACGGCGGACGCTCTACGGACACCTTTCCGAGATCTATGTGAAAGCGGGCGAGGCCGTGCGCCAAGGTGAAGTGATCGGGCGTGTCGGCAGCACCGGCCTCAGCACCGGACCCCACCTTCACTTCGAACTGCGCCGCCCCGACGGTGACGGTTGGGTGGCGACCGATCCCGGCGATCTCGATCTCAATCCACTCACCGCATCGGGGGACGATGCGGTGTCGTTGCTGGTTGGCCAGCTGATGAACAGTTTGGAAAGGCCGGGCGCCTCAGCGTCAGGAGCCTGAAGCGCTCGCCTCCTCTCTGAGGATGAACCCCACCCCTCGCACGGTGTGAATCAAGGTGGGAAGGTCTTTTGACTCCACCTTTTGTCTCAGATAGCGGATGTAAACATCGAGAAGGTTGTCGTCGCCATAGAAGTTTTCTCCCCAGACTCCGCGCATGATTGCAGCGCGTTCCAACACCTTGCCCTGACCGCGCATCAGGAAATTCAGCAGTTCGTACTCCTTGACTGAGAGCTGAATCATCCGTTCACCGCGGTACACATCCCTGGTGATGGTGTTCATGCTGAGGTTCCCAACGCTGAGGGTTTCTGGTTGTGGCCCATCACCGTTAACGGCCGCAAACGTGATCGCGCGGCGTTGCATGGCCCGCAACCTGGCCATCAATTCCTCGATGGAAAAGGGCTTGATGAGGTAATCATCCACGCCCGCATCCAGGGCCGTGACCCGATCGGAGATGTCGTCATGCCCCGTGAGCATCAGGATTGGGGTTGTGACACCACTGGTTCGAATTCTTTGGCAGATGTCGATGCCACTGAAATCGGGCAGATTCCAATCCAAAACAATCAGATCTGGGCCAGGTGTTTCGCGGGCATGGAAGAGACCTGATGCGCCATCGGAGGCCACAACTACGTCATACCCTTCCACCTCCAGCTCCATCTTGAGAAGGTCCGTTAATCGGGCTTCGTCATCCACCAGAAGGATGCGGATGGATGGAGCAGGAGCAGCTCCCATGCGAACCATTTCTGTTGCCATCACACCTTAATCAGGGGTGATGGCCAGGACCTGTTGTTGGTTCTGGGATCTCCCAGCGTTCCACCTGCCCGTCCCGGAAATGGGCCACGCGCTCAGCGCGGGCGGCCACATCGTCCTCATGGGTGACCAGCACTACGGTGATGCCCTGGCTGTGCAGGCTGTCAAACAGATTGAGAACGTCGTCTGTGGTGCGCGAGTCCAGGGCCCCTGTCGGCTCATCGGCGAGCAGGAGCGCGGGTTGATTGATGATCGCCCGGGCGATGGCCACCCGCTGCTGCTGACCTCCAGACAGTTGATTGGGTTTGTTCTCAAGGCGATCCCCCAGCCCAACCCGCTCCAGGGCTGCACGGGCGCGATCCCGTCGCTGGTTCACATCAATGCCGGCATAGATCATCGGCAGCATCACGTTCTCCATGGCGGTGGCATGGGGAAGGAGGTGGAACTGCTGGAACACGAATCCCAGTTCCTGATTGCGCAGATCGGCGAGCGCATCATCATCGAGCTGCTCGACCGCATGGCCATTCAGGCGGTACGACCCGCTGGTGGGCCGATCGAGGCAGCCCAGGATGTTCATGGCGGTGCTCTTGCCGGATCCGCTGGCACCCATCACGGCCAGGTAATCCCCCTGCAACACCGTTAGGTCAAGACCATCCAACGCACGCACCTGGGTGTCTCCGGAGCCATACACCTTCTCGACAGCCCGCAATTCCGCGACGGGTCTGCGTTCGGATGGGCTGGTGTCAGCCAAGGGATGATCCGTTCACACTGGCGATCGCCTGTTGCAGCAGAGGGGTACCGGCCACCGCATCACTGGCCCACTGGAACAGGGGATTGGAGAGAATGCCGCCCACTGCTGTCACAACAACACAGGTCACAAGGGCAACGCGCAGGGGAGGGAGCCCAAGGGTTGACCACTGCACAGGGGGGTAGGCCTTCACAGCGTCGGACGCCTCCTGGGGCTCTTTCACCACCATCATCTTGATCACACCGATGTAGTAGTAAATCGAGATCACCGAGGTGATCAAACCAACCACCACAAGCACGTATTGGTGGTCAGCCCAGCCGGCGAAGAAGAGATAGATCTTGCCGAAAAAGCCGAGCATCGGAGGAATTCCCCCAAGGGAGAGCAGGCACAAACTGAGTCCGAGCGTGATCAGTGGATCCTTCTGATAAAGGCCCGCATAATCAGCGATCCGATCGCTGCCTGTGCGGATCGAGAAGAGGATGATGCAGGCGAAGGCGCCCAGGTTCATGAACAGGTAGGCCGCCGTGTACAGAACCATGGCGGCGAAGCCATCTTCGGTGCCGCACACCAGGCCGATCATCACGAAGCCCGCTTGGCCGATGGAGCTGTACGCCAGCATCCGCTTCATCGAAGTCTGGGCCAACGCCACCACGTTCCCCAGGGTCATGCTGAGCACGGCCAGCACGGTGAACAGCAGTTTCCACTGCGTGTCGAAGCTGCCGAAACATCCCACCAGCAGCCTCAGGGCAAGGGCGAAGCCAGCAGCCTTTGAACCCACGGAGAGGAAGGCGACCACAGGCGTTGGTGAGCCTTCGTAGACATCAGGCGTCCATTGGTGGAACGGGACGGCAGCGATCTTGAAGGCCACTGTGGCCAGGACAAACACCAAGGCCAGGGCGGCCAGCGGGGTGGGGCTGGAGAGGAGTGCCTGCCCGATCGCTTCCAGGCTGGTGGATCCACTCAGGCCGTAGAGCAGGGAGGAGCCATAAAGGAAGACCGCGGCCGCGGCCGATCCAACCAACAGGTATTTCAGAGCGGCCTCGGAGCTGCGGGCGTCGCGCTTCATGTAGCCCGACAACAGATAGCTGGCGACGGACAGGGTTTCCAGCGACACGAACACGCTCACCAGATCCGTCGCTCCGCAGAGCAGCATTCCGCCGAGGGTTGCAGCCAGGAGGATGCCTGCGTACTCACCAACGGGGGTACCGCCCTGTTCGGCGTACCGCCAGCTGATCATCAGCGACAGCAGGGTGGAAAGCGCCACGACCGCCCGGAAGGCGATGGCGAGGTGGTCGGGAAGGAAGGCGCCGAGGAAGGAGGGTTCCAGGGGGGCATTCCACTGAAGCGCCAGCAGCAGGAGCGCAGTCCCCAACCCCGCGTAGCAGATGGGGGGAACCCAGCGCGTGGAGACCTTTTCGCCGGCCAGATCCACCAGCAGGGTGGCCAGCATGGCGAGCAGAACCGCACCCTCTGGTGCAACAGCACTCGCATTCAGCGAGAGATTGAGCAGCTCACCAGGAGCTGCCAATGCCGGGGTGGTTAGAAGCAGAGCACCCATCTCGGGCATGGCGCGCGCAGGGCAGAGCAATAGGGGGGACTGTAGCGGCGTTGCCGATCAGGCTTGAGATCATTGGTGAATTCGCTGCAGCCGGTGCGGCGGTGCGATAAAGAAGGGGACGGTTATCGGCCCGCCTGTGGCGCACACCCTGGTCATCGTTGAGAGCCCTACCAAGGCCCGCACCATCCGTGGATTCCTGCCCAAGGCCTTCCGGGTGGAGGCGTCCATGGGCCATGTGCGTGACCTTCCGAACAACGCCAGCGAGATTCCGGCGGCTCATAAAGGGCAGAAATGGGCCAATCTCGGTGTCAACACCGAAGCCGACTTCGAGCCGCTCTACGTGGTGCCGAAGGACAAGAAGAAGATTGTTCGGGAGCTCAAGGATGCGCTGAAGGGAGCGGATCAGCTTCTGCTGGCGACGGACGAAGACCGCGAAGGCGAAAGCATCAGTTGGCATCTCCTGCAGCTTCTGGCCCCCAAGGTGCCTGTGAAACGGATGGTGTTTCACGAGATCACCAAGGAGGCGATCGGGCGCGCTCTTGATCAGACCCGGGAGCTCGATATGGAGCTCGTGCATGCCCAGGAGACCCGTCGCATCCTCGACCGATTGGTGGGCTACACCCTGTCGCCACTGCTGTGGAAGAAGGTGGCCTGGGGGTTGTCCGCGGGCCGCGTTCAGTCGGTGGCTGTGCGCTTGCTGGTGCAACGGGAACGGGCCCGAAGGGCGTTCCGAAGCGGCAGTTACTGGGACCTCAAGGCCGCGCTTGAGAAAGCTGGCACGCGTTTTGAAGCCAAGCTCACCCACCTCGAGGGGCAGCGCATTGCCACTGGCAATGATTTCGACGAGAGCACCGGTGGTCTGAAAGAAGGCAGCAAGGTGCGGTTGCTCAGCGAGGAGGAAGCCCGCAAGCTGTCCGCCGCTGTTGAGGCCGCGGACTGGAGCGTGACGGCCGTGGAGGAGAAACCCACGGTGCGTCGCCCAGTGCCGCCCTTCACCACCAGCACCCTTCAACAGGAATCAAACCGGAAGCTGCGGTTGTCGGCGCGGGAGACGATGCGCTGCGCTCAAGGGCTCTATGAGCGGGGCTTCATCACCTACATGCGAACGGATTCGGTGCATCTGTCGGATCAGGCCATCAGCGCAGCACGCAGCTGTGTGGAATCCCGCTACGGCAAGGAGTACCTCAGCAAGTCGGTGCGCCAGTTCAGCACCAAGTCCCGCAATGCCCAGGAAGCCCATGAAGCGATCCGCCCCGCCGGCGAGAGTTTCCGGGCTCCCCAGGAGACGGGCCTGGACGGGCGGGATCTGGCCCTGTATGAGCTGATCTGGAAGCGCACCGTGGCCAGTCAGATGGCTGAGGCGCGTTTGACCATGCTCTCGGTGGATCTCAACGCTGCCGACGCCGTGTTCAAGGCCAGCGGCAAGCGCATCGATTTCCCGGGATTTTTCCGTGCCTATGTGGAGGGCAGTGATGATCCTGATGCGGCCCTGGAAGGCCAGGAAGTGCTGCTCCCCTCGCTGAGTGTTGGCGACGCACCATCCCTGAAGGAGGTGGAAGCTCTCGGCCACCAGACCCAGCCACCAGCGCGGTTCAGCGAAGCGTCTCTGGTGAAGATGTTGGAGAAGGAAGGCATCGGCCGGCCCTCCACCTATGCCTCGATCATCGGCACGATCGTGGACCGTGGATACGCCACCCTGCTGAACAATTCCCTCACCCCGAGCTTCACCGCCTTCGCGGTGACATCGTTGCTTGAGGAGCATTTCCCTGATCTGGTGGATCCGGGGTTCACGGCCCGGATGGAGAACACCCTCGACGAGATCTCCCATGGAACCGTGCAATGGCTTCCCTATCTCGAGGGGTTTTACAAAGGTGACCAAGGGCTTGAATCCCAGGTTCATCAACGGGAAGGGGATATCGATCCCGGTGCCTCCCGCACCATTGATCTCGAAGGCCTGCCGTGCGTGGTGCGGATTGGTCGTTTCGGTGCCTATCTGGAGTCGAAACGCGTCGGAGACGATGGCGAGGAGGAACTGATCAAGGCCACGCTGCCGAGGGAAATCACCCCCGCGGATCTCGATGCCGACCAGGCGGAATTGATCCTCAAGCAGAAGGCCGATGGCCCTGAAGCGTTGGGCGAAGATCCCGAAACCGGCGACCTGGTGTATTTGCTGTTCGGGCAGTACGGCCCTTACGTGCAACGCGGGCAGGTGAGTGATGAGAACCCGAAGCCCAAGCGAGCGTCGCTGCCCAAAGGGGTGAAACCTGAGGACCTCAACCTCGACGACGCGCTTGGCTTGCTGCGTCTGCCGCGTTTGCTTGGCGAGCACCCTGATGGTGGCAAGGTTCAGGCAGGCCTCGGTCGTTTCGGTCCCTACGTGGTGTGGGACAAGGGCAAAGGCGAAAAGGACTACCGATCGCTGAAAGGGGATGACGATGTGCTGGCCGTTGGCCTGACCCGTGCCCTTGAGCTGCTGGCGATGCCCAAGCGTGGCCGCGGCGGTCGCACAGCCCTCAAGGACTTGGGGAAACCGGAGGGAAGCGAGGAGACCATTCAGGTGTACGACGGCCCTTACGGCTTGTACGTGAAGCAGGGCAAGGTCAATGCTTCGCTGCCTGAAGGCAAGGGTGCGGACGACATCACCCTCGAGGAAGCAGTCGAGCTGCTGGCCGCGAAGGCCTCAACGAAAAAATCCAGCAGTCGCAAATCCGCGGCTGCCAAAAAGCCGGCGGCGAAGAAACCTGCCGCCAAAAAACCAGCGGCGAAACCAGCGGCGAAAAAGCCCCCGGCCACCACCAAGTCGGGACGGCTCCGGGCGAGTGCGGTGCGGGTGATCCGGCCCGCTGATTCCTGATGACCCTGAGGCTGCTCCCCGGGGTACTGCTGGCGTTGATGCTTCTGCAGGCCTGTGACGGCACGCCGTTCGGCCAACGGCTGTCGGACAGTTTCGACGATCCAACCTCCCAGCCGGCAGCAGAAGACGCACCGCGACCCGTTCAGGCCAAGGCCGAGCAAGGGACAACCGAGTCGGAGAAGGACAAGCCAGAGAAGGACAAGCCCGTGAAGGCCGATCCAGTGGCTGATTCAGGCCAAGAGGATCCAGGCACGGCTGACTCCCTGGACAGCAAGGCGGTGAACAGCCAGGCAGGGGTGGCTGAAGCCAATCCTCCTCGCACCACCAGCGGGCGCACGCTGCCGTATCGCATCACCATCCGACTGTCGTCGGCGGATCCAGCCGCGCCGGCTGAGGGCGTCACCGAGGCCCTGCGCAAGGCCGGAATTGGTTTTGAAGTGGAAACCATTGAGAAAATCTCCACGGCCCAGCCGGCTGCGCCCATGGATGACCGATCCGCTGCAACGCCCTGATGCCTCCAGCTCTCAGCCACCGACAGGCTCTGCGCATGATGGAGTGCTCGTATTTGGCGGCCGCCGCTGCTCTGATCTGGCTTGCCCTTTACTACCTCCCAGTGGGTGGCTCACTCTTCCGGCTGGCTCTTCCCCTGCCCCTGGCCTTGTTGACGGTGCGTCGCGGTGGCCGTGCGGGCCTCGAGGGACTGGCGGTCTCGATTCTGTTGCTGATCGCCTTGATGGGGCCCGTTCGAGGCCCCTTGATGCTCTTCCCCTATGGATTGCTATCGCTCTGGCTGGGCTGGTGCTGGCAGCATCGGCAGAGCTGGTGGATCAGTTGGGGCTTGGGTGTGGTGATCGGAGCCGCTGGTTTTTTGGTGAGAGTCGTGGCGCTCTCCTTACTGGTGGGTGAGAACCTCTGGGTTGTGATCACCCGAGCTGGCGCCGGGCTGCTCGATCGCCTGCTTGAGCTGCTTCAGCTCCCGCTCGCGCCGGATTTGCTGTTGGTGCAAGTCATGGCCCTGGTTCTGGTGGTTATTCAGCAGCTGATTTATGTGCTGGCCCTCCATGCCTTGGCCTATTGGATCTTTCCCCGGCTGAAGGCTCCAGTGCCAGAGCCGCCCCGTCTTCTGCATGGTCTGGTTGCCCTCGATCCCCTCTGAGCTCCCTGCCGGCTGTCGCCGGTTGACAGGGGCATCCCCGGGAGCCGGAGCCACAGCCCTACGCAACCGCTGGCAATCCCAGGCGTTACCCACGCCGGACTGTTTGCTGGTGCTCGCCTCCACCCGCTCCGCTGAGGTTCCAGGGATCTCCGCTGCTGGATGCACGGCAGCAGCGCGTCGCACCACGGCTCTCGCCGATGCCGAGCTGCTGATTCATGGCCCGGGTGTGCCTCCGCGCTGGCCGCTGCCCCCGCTCCCTGCAGGCGTGTCACCAGCGTTGATCAGCAGGGTTGTTGCCGAAACAATCCCGCTCAATCTCCAGGTGGCAGCCCTTGGGCTTGCGATTGAGCCTCCCTTCCCCCATCTTCGCTTCGAGGCCCCGCGCCATGGTCCTGCGCGCTGCATCAGCGGTGGTGCCGCGATGGACCCCGAGCGAGTGGACCAGCTGATCCACCGGGGGACACGCATGGGCCGCAACCTGCGCAGGCCCCTGGTTTTGGCGGAGTGCGTGCCGGGTGGGACCACAACGGCGCTGGCGGTGCTCACGGGCCTCGGTCTTCCTGTGACCCAACTCGTGAGTGGAAGCGCTCTGCATCCACCGATGGCGCTCAAGCAGGAGCTTGTCGCAGAGGGGCTGTCGGCGATCGCGCCTGGCACCACTGATCCGCAGGCGCTGCTGGCGGCGGTTGGGGATCCTTTTCAGGCGCTCACGATGGGTGTGTTGCTGGGGGCGGTGGAGAGGGATCAACCCATCCTTCTGGCCGGAGGCAGCCAGATGGTGGCGGTGCTGGCTCTTGCGTTGGCAGCGCTGCCAGCACACCAGCGGCAACTTCTCTGCCACAGGGTGATGCTGGGGACCACGGCATGGTTGGCGACGGAATCGCTGGAGTCAGCGACCGGTTCCTCATCCCTCGAAGCCCTGCTGCTTCGCCTTGAACAGCACTTCGGCATTGCCTTGGAGGCCTATGCAGCGGGGTTGCGGTTCTCCCACAGTCGCCATCAACAATTGCGCGACTTTGAATCCGGTTACGTGAAGGAAGGGGTGGGTGCCGGGGGGCTGGCCCTGCTGGCGGCCTTGCGCGGGGTGGACCACGGCACGCTGCTGCAGGGGTGTGACGATGCGATGGATCGGTTGCTGCAGGCCCAGGGTCGGCGTCCGCCCGCCCCTTAGGTTCGGGTCATGAAGGCTGCCCCGTCCTCCCCGCCACTCCTGCGTCGAAGGACGTTGCTGCAGATCGGTGCTCTTGGCCTGGCGGCAGGCCTGGCGGGGTGTGCGCAAGGGAGGAGTAGGCCGACGCTCCGTGCCCCGGCGGACATTCTTCCTTCGCTGTGGCGTCGCCAGCTCCCTGCACCCTGGCGGTTTGAACCCCTGAGTGGATCAACGCCGTTCCAGACCCCTTGGCCCAATCCCACGGATCTCCTGGCCCTGACGGATGGCTGGTGGTCGTCGCTGACTCCAGATCAGCTTCAGTCGGTGGCCGCTCCTGCGCTGGCCGCCAGGCTTGGAGCGCTTGGCCAGCGCTTCCTTGAGGACGCTCCACCGGAATGGAGGTCCAAGCTTCTTCCGGTGGGCGTCAGTCCCTATGTGCTGGTGTTTCGCCGCGAAGGTCGGGCGCTTCCGCCGGCGGACGACGGTTGGATGACCTTGCTGGATCCGGCCCTCAAGGGCAAGGTTCTGCTGCCGGCCAGCCCACGCCTGCTGATCTCCCTGGCGGATCACATGGATCGTTCCGATGGGCTTCGTCGCCTCAGGCAGGCGGCCATCAGCTTTGACGATCGCTATGGCCTTAATTGGCTTCTGCAGGGCGATGCCCGGGTGGCTGTGCTGCCTCTCCAGCGCTGCATGCAGGCTCTGAAGCGGGATCCTCGCCTCACTGCCGTGCTGCCCAACAGTGGATCTCCCCTGCACTGGACTCTGCTGGCCCGGCCTGCGGACACGGCGGAGCCCCTGCCTCAGGCCTGGGTGAGCGAGGCCTGGACACCTCCTTTGCTCACGCGCCTTTTGGCTCAGGGTTGGATTCCGCCACTCCCGCGCGAAGAGCTTCTCGAGGCAGGTGGTCGCATTGCAACCGATCTGCGCGATCTCGTGCTTCCTCCTCAGGAGGTCTGGCTGCGCGCTTGGACCCTCTACCCACCCACCGCTGCTGAGGTGCTGCGTCTGCAGCAGCGATGGAGCACCTCAGCCCCATAGGCGCCGTCGCGGCGCCGCGGCAAGCCTGCGGTGGGTGTCACCGAGCAGGTTGGGAATCGGCAAGTGATGGGGACAGCGCGGCAGACAGTCGCCGCAGTGTGCGCAGGCATCCGCCTTCACCGTTTCCCACCAGTGCCCGGCTCGGCCGATCAGGTTGTAACGCTCTTCCGCGAACTCCCTGAGATCGTGGCCAAGGGTCAGATTGCGCAGTCGCAGCAACTCGGGAATCGGCACCTCGCGCGGACAGGGCAGGCAGGCACGGCATTGCGCGCAGAACTCCGTGCCTAAGCGTTCCTTGCGCAGTTCTTGCAGGCGCGCAAGAACTGCAGCTTCCTGCTCGCTCAGGGGGCCGTCCTGGTTGGCGAGTGCGGCGGCCAGGGTCAGGTCGCTGGCTCTCTCTGCTCCCAGCGTGAGTGTGCTCACGCCTGCAGCGAGCAGAAAGCGGTAAGCCAGTGCCAGGGGAGTGAAGGGAGCGCAGTCGCTGATCAGTTGATCGCTGGGTGCCTGCAGACGTCCGCCCTTGTCGGCCGGGGAGATGGCGAGCACACCCATCTGCTGGCTTAAAGCTTCGGCTGCCAAGGGGATGCGCTGCGGATCCAGAACGTGCAGGTGAAGGCCGCAGAAGCGGAAGCGACCGCTTTGGATGGCTTGCTGGATCAGCGCGTTGGATCCATGACTGGTGAAGCCCACCTGCCCAACTCTGCCGCTGGTCAGTGCCCAGTCGATCAGCTGTGCCCCATCACCGGTCAAAGCCCAGTGGAGATGCTCTTGCCGGTTGATGCCATGGATCGCCAGGTTCTCAAGCCGGGGACGATTCAGCCGTTCCAAGCTGGCATCAAGGGCTCGACGCGCTTGGTCGAGGGTCTGACCGGGCAACAGTTTGCTGGTGATGACCCAGTCGCCCTGTGCAGGCGTGGCCCCCTCCTGATCCAGCTGCTTGAGCGCTTGTCCCAGAAAGGTCTCCGCTGGACCGTAGGCCGGTGCTGTCTCGACGTGGTTGATGCCGGCGTCGCGGGCGCTGCGCAGCACAGACAGCATCTGCTCCGGTGATTGCAGCGCTCGCATCGTTCCGAGGGTGAACAGGCTCACCGCGGGGCCGTCGCCGAAGGCGCGCCGCTG
Organism: Synechococcus sp. CS-197; assembly: GCF_025128215.1. Lineage (NCBI taxonomy): Bacteria > Bacillati > Cyanobacteriota > Cyanophyceae > Synechococcales > Synechococcaceae > Synechococcus > Synechococcus sp. CS-197. The sequence continues at coordinate 195,020 of NZ_JAHLZC010000017.1, forward strand.
GGTCAGTGGCGCGGGTGCGTTGCTCAAACCTCGGGTGAGTCGGTGGGTGCGTCGTTGGGATTCCCCGAGTCCCTGCTTTTCAGGTGGCGCACTAGCGCAGCGGGGCTGACTTGATCGAGAAAACGGCGGAATTCATCCTGATCCTCAGCGTCGGCTTCCGCATCCACGGCGATTGAGGCCTCAGCGACCACCTCCTCCAGCATCCAGATGCTGCTGCCGGTGCGGATGGCCAGGGCGATGGCGTCACTCGGACGGGCATCGATCTCCGCGAGGCACTCCGCCTCCGACTCTGCTTCCGTGTCGATCGCCCCCTGCGCACCGGGCTGGGCATCGTCCTGCTCGTGCCTGAGGCGCAGCACGGCCCGAAACGTGCTGTCTTCAATGGCATGGATGATCACGCGCTCGAGCTGGAGACCTCCCGCCTCAAGCAAAGCGGCCATCAAGTCATGGCTCAGGGGGCGCGGCTGGGGCGTTCCGTTCAGGCCGGCCATGATGTTGTGGGCTTGGGCCTGATCGATCCAGATCGGCACCTGACGGCGCCTCGACGGGTCGCGCAGCAGCACGATCGGACTTCTGCTGCTGGCATCAAGGGCGATGCCGGCCACACTCATCTCCACCACGGACGGCTCCGCCGCTGTATCGATTATGACCAGGGATGAGGGCACGGAAGAGAACCGATGTTCACGGGGTTGGTGCAAGCGGTGGGACGGGTGGAACGCCGGGGCCGGGGCCTGCTCGTGGAGGGCTGCGCCGCGTTTGCGCCGCTTCAGCTCGGCGACAGCGTTGCCGTTGATGGTGTGTGCCTCACCGTGGCGTCACTGGTGGGTGACGGCTTCCTCGCTGATGTGAGCGAGGAGACCCTGCAAAGGACGTCACTGGGCCGCAAGGCCTCCCGAGGTGGGGCTGTGAACCTCGAGCCCGCCCTGCGACTGTCGGACCGACTGGGGGGGCATCTCGTGAGTGGGCACGTGGATGGCACGGGCGAGGTGGTCTCGATCGAGGCGCTTCCCCAGTCCTGGACGGTGGAACTGCGCTGGAAGGAGTCCCATTTCGGTCGCTACATCTGCGATAAGGCCAGCGTGGCCGTCAACGGCATCAGCCTCACCGTGGCCGGGAGCCGCGATCAGGGCACACGCTTCTGGGTTGCCGTGATTCCCCACACCTGGTCGGTGACTGCCCTGAGGGATCTTGCCGTCGGAGACGACGTGAATCTGGAGATCGATCTGCTGGCGCGGTACACCGAACGGCTCCTCGCAGCCGGTGATGGGGGAACACCAAGCGGGGAACTCAGCGCTGACTGGCTCTCCGCCCATGGCTGGGGATGAGAGCTCAGCACAAACCCTGGCAAGAATCGTGCACCGTCAATACCTTTCAGGAGATGTTCCTACTGAACCTTTCATGAGCTCTGAGGACCGCTCCGGTTCCCTTGGAACCTTCAAGGCCTTTGCCATTGCCGAGGGAATCCTGCTGATCGTTCTCGGCATCCTTGCCCTGGTGTTTCCTGTGATCGCCTCGTTCTGGACCACCGGTGTGATCGCCGTGCTGTTCCTGATCGGTGGCCTGGTGGGTTGGATCAGCAATCTGGCCCGTTCCGGGCGGATGGGCCGTTGGATCTGCTTCTGGCGCCTGGTGGTATCAACCCTGTTCATCGTGGCCGGCGCCTCGATGATCAGTAACTTCCGGGACCCTGCTGAGGCAGCTCAGCAGGTCGCTGCCTTTGCCCTGGCGATCGGAATCGTTTTCCTTGTGGAGGGTGTGGTGGCCTTCTTCAGCGGCTTGGCTCATACCAACCGTCCAGGAGCTGGCTGGGCCATCGCCAATGGCGTGGTCACCTTCATCCTTGGGATCTTGATCGTCACCTTGAAATTCTGGGGATTGCTTTGGGTCCTCGGCACCCTGGTGGGAATCAGCTTCCTGTTCAGTGGTCTCGAGCTGATTGTGTTCAGCAGCTCAATGCACGACGGTCAGGATCCGCCGGCTGCGGCCTGATTCGGGCCTGATTGAGTCCCGAGGCTTAGCAATCATCACCAACGCAGGACCGGCTGACTCAGCATGATCAGCCGGTCCTGTTTCAGTCTTCGCCGTTGTTGTCGGGACTATCGGCTGCGTTCATGGGATTGAGAGCGATCGTGCCGGTGTCCTTGTTGAGTTCAATCCTGAATTCCTGGCCCGGGGTGAGTCCCAAGCGGCGGGTGTAGGCATGGCCGATGAGGAGGTTGCCATTGCCGTGCACCCGCGTTCGAAATTCAGCCTGACGGCCACGCGGTCCGCCCGGGTTGGGTGAAGTGGAGGGAAGTTTGTAGCCCTTGGCTTCAACGAGAGCGCGATAGAAGCTTTTGCGCAGAACGCGGCCACTCGGGCCGACGTAGCCGCACCCCCGTGCGATTTCATCTTCAGGCCGGTTACTAAGAGCCCGAGCCTTCGATAGCAATTCGTCTCCAACCAGCATCTCAATTGAGAGAGACACAACAATTGTGGCTTCAGACAGCCCTGAGGGCAAGGAATCGACTGGAAATCGGGTCCGGCTGTGCGGCAGAGGCTTGCTTAGATCAGGTAGAGAATGACGAAGAGAATCACCCAGATCCCATCCACGAAATGCCAGTAGAGCTCAGCGGCTTCGAGGGGAAAATGATTGCTGGCGCTAACTCTCCCTGAGGGCGTGCGGCACTGCCACCACACAATCAGGATCATCAAGGCTCCAAGCGTGACATGCAGGCCGTGAAATCCTGTGAGGGCATAGAACGTGCTCGCGTAGAGATTGTCGGCGAGGCCAAAAGGCAGCGTGAAGTACTCCACCATCTGACTGACGAGAAAAGCCAGCCCGAGCACTGCTGTTCCCAGGAGCCAGGCGCGGCAGCGTTCGTTGCAGCCTTTGCGCAAATTCACCCCCGCACGATGGAATGTGGCGCTGCTCACCAGCAACAGGATGGTATTGAGAGTGGGCAGGGGGAGTTCCAGCTCGTAGATCGCCCCTGGCAGCAGTGGGTTGACGGCCTTGAATGTGAGATAAGCGGCAAAGAAGCCGGCAAACGTCATGGCATCGGCCACCAGGAATGTGGCGAGTCCGAACATGCGGTGATCAGGATGTTCAGCTTCGTGATGCTCGAGCTGCTCCTGGACCTGATCCTGTGGGCTGAGGGATGTCATTGTCCGTTCCTCCAAAGATCACTGCCGCTCACGGAATTGAGATCGATCTCATTCTCTGGCGTGCCGTAGGCGTAAGGATTGGTGACCAGCGGTGCCTCTCCCTTCCAGTTCTCCACCGGTGGCGGGGAGGAGGTGAGCCATTCGGGAGTGAGGGCATTCCAGGGATTGTCGCCAGCGATCTCACCCTGGAGGGCGCTGGCGATCACATTCCAGAGGAAGGGGAGTGTGCTGATGGCCATCAATAAAGCACCCACACTGCTGAACTGGTTGATCAGTTGGAACTGCGGGTCGTATTCCGCCACCCGGCGGGGCATTCCATTCAGGCCAAGCCAGTGTTGCGGTGCGAAGCAGAGGTTGAAGCCAACAAAGGTGAGCAGGAAGTGGAATCTGCCGAGATGTTCATTCATCAGCCGCCCGGTCACCTTCGGGTACCAGTGGTAGATCGAGGCGAAAATCACAAACACCGAGCCGCCATAGACGATGTAGTGAAAATGGGCAACAACGAAGTAGGTGTCATGGACATGAACATCGAAAGGAACCTGTGCCAGCGCCACACCGGTGATGCCGCCGAGGACAAAATTCACGATGAAGCCACAGGAGAAAAGGACGGCGCTGTTGAGGCTGATCTTCCCTCCCCAGAGAGTGGCGAGCCAGTTGAAAAATTTGATGCCTGTTGGTACGGCGATGAATGCTGTGGCGATCGTGAAAAACAGTCGCATCCAAGGCGGTGTACCGCTGGTGAACATGTGATGGGCCCACACCACCAAACCCAGCACCACAATTGCCATGATCGAATACACCATGGTGGTGTAGCCAAACAGGGGTTTACGGCAATGAATGGGCAGGATTTCACTCACCAAGCCAAAGGCCGGTAGCACCATGATGTAAACCGCTGGATGGGAGTAAAACCAGAACAAGTGCTGATACACCACAACATTGCCACCCAGCCCAGGATTGAAAAAACCCGTATGAGCCACGATGTCGAAGCTGAGCATGATCAATGTTCCAGCCAGCACCGGTGTGGACAGCACCACCAGAATGCTGGTGCCAAGCATGGCCCAGCAATACATCGGTAGTTGCATCAATTTCAGGCCTGGCCGGCGTAATTTCAGGATTGTCGCAATGAAATTGATACCTCCAAAGATGGAACTTCCTCCCAGTAAGAGCACGCTCAAGATCCAGATAATCTGGCCACTGGCCGGTGTTGTCAGGCTGAGCGGTGGGTAGGCCGTCCATCCCGATTGCGCTGCTCCGGTGATGAAGTAACTGCTGATCAGAAGCAGTCCGGCTGGAGGAATCAGCCAGAACGCCACGGCGTTGAGCCTTGGGAACGCCATGTCACGGGCGCCCACGTAAAAGGGAATCAGATAGTTCCCGAATGCACCGTTCACGACGGGGACAATCCAGAGAAAGATCATCACCGTGCCATGCAAGGTGAGAACCTGGTTGTACACATCTCGCGGCATGAAATCTGAGATTGGGCTGACCAACTCCGTACGGATTGCCCCTGCCAGTGCTCCACCGATCAGGTAGAACGCAAACCCGCAGACGAGGTATTGCAGGCCGATCACTTTGTGGTCAACGCTGAAGCTCAAATAGCGCAACCACCCCGTTGGCTGCAGGGATTGAGGAGCGGGTGGTGATTGCTGGGGAACGGTGAGAGTCATGCCTCTTGTACAGGGGGCTTGCGGTTCGCTTGAATCCAGGCATTGAAATCGTCAGCGCTGTCCACGACGACGGTTGAGCGCATGCCTCCGTGATAAGGACCACAGAGCTCGGCGCAGACGATGGGGTAACGGCCCGGTCTGGTCGGAGTGAAATCCAACACTGTTGGTTGCCCTGGGATGACATCCTGTTTGAGGCGAAATTCAGGAACCCAGAATGCATGGATGACATCTTTTGCTTCCATGCGCAGAGAAACGGGTCGTCCGGCCTGAACATGAAGTTCTCCAGACATGATGTCGCCGTCCGGATAATGAAACAGAAATGCAAATTGCATGGCTGTGACTTCAACCGGTAAGGGTTGCAACAGTGATGTTGAAGATGTTGTTGAGATTTCCGATGATCCGATGCCACCCCAGATCCGTTGCTCGGCTGGCATCGCTCCCCCATGGTCACCATGGCTCAGAGGTGCCATCCCTCCCATGCGCTCGTAAATGTCGTAACTGAAGAGACCAACGAACAGAACCACGATCGCTGGAACAGCAGTCCAGAACACTTCCAGTGGGAGGTTTCCCTCCAGGGCCAGGCCGTCTCCGAGTTGACCTGGGCGACGGCGGAAACGCACCAAGCTGAAAATGATCAGACCAACAATGCCGAGAAACAGAATTGTTCCGATGCTGAAAAGAACTCGGAACAGCTCGTCATAAATGGGTGCATTGGTACTGGCGTCAACGGGCAGCAGATTGATGTTCTGGCCGATCCACAGTCCTCCGAGGACGAGGAGCATCCCCAGCACCAGAGTGACGATCGCTGAGGGGATCTGCACGATGACCTCATCGCAGGCAACTTCAGGCTATGGAGCTCCGCGTCATTCACCATGGGGTGATTGTTAAAAACGCCTGAAGTTCCTCTGTTTTGACATGGTTGACCGTCTCCATGTCAGCGAAATCGCATTAATTCAGTGGCTTCATGTTGCACTCCTGCATAGAGCGTGTCGTTCTGAATCAGATCGCTACGTTTCAGACATGTCTGGTTCTTCTGGGGGTCGGCGTTGACTACATCGTCATTGGATTCGATTCGTCTCCGTCTCGCTCAGCTGGCCGCGCATCTCGTGGTGGCCCTCGTGGCTCTGGTGGTGATTGGCGGTGCCACCCGGGTGATGGAGGCCGGTCTGGCCTGTCCCGACTGGCCGCTCTGTTACGGGACGTTCCTTCCTGGCCGGCAGATGAATCTGCAGGTTTTTCTGGAATGGTTCCATCGGCTTGACGCGTTCGTCGTGGGCATGGCGCTGCTCGTGCAGCTTGCAGCCGTGTGGTGGTACCGCCGCAATCTTCCGGCCTGGTTGCTCCCCTTCAGCGCACTTCTGGTGCTGATGGTGGCGTTGCAGGGAGGTCTGGGGGCACTCACCGTGCTTCAACTCCTGCCGTCGGTGGTGGTCACCGCCCATCTGGCCCTGGCGCTGACGTTGGTGATCTCCGTGAGTGGTCTCACCCAGGTTCTGCTCAGCGGATCCAAGGCCAGTCCCGCCCCTCGCTGGTGGCCCTGGCTTGGTGGCCTCAGTGTGGTCGCTGTCTCCGCGCAGAGCTTGCTGGGCGGTCGGATGGCGACCTCCTGGGCCGCCCAGCGCTGCCTTGAGGCCGGCCAGTCCTGTCAATGGCTGCATTGGCATCGCTCCTTTGCTACGCCAGCGGCCCTCACCGTCGCTGTGTTTGTTGGTGTTGCCCTTCTCGCCGGTGGCTGGGCCCGGCAGCAATGGCCGCTGCTGCTTACGGCCCTCGGGCTTGTGGTAGCTCAGGTCGCCCTCGGGGTGTCCACGTTGCGCATGGGCCTGTCTCAGCCGGCTTTGACGGTGGGGCATCAGCTCGTGGCCTGTCTTCTGGTGGCCGTCCTTGCCGCTCTCAGCTGCCGCCGGCCCCCCTCCCCCTCGACTCCCCGTTCTGTCGTTCTCGACTCCCCAACTCTGGAGACTTGTCATGGCTAGTTCATCCGCCACAGCAGTCCCGCTCACCCGTGAGCAGGTGGTTCCTTCGAGACAACGCATCAAGCTTCCTGCCTGGTTGGAAGTGGCCAAGCCGCGGCTGATTCCTCTTCTGTTGGCCACCACCCTGGGGGGGATGGCGCTCACCGAAGGCTGGCCTCTGTCATCGCCTCGATTGGTTTGCACCCTGGGTGGGGGTGCGCTGGCAGCCGCAGCTGCCGGTGTCCTCAATTGCCTCTGGGAGCAAGAGCTCGACGGCCGCATGCAACGCACCAGCGGGCGGGCCTTGCCATCGGGTCGCCTGTCTCCCACGGCGGCGTTCGCTGGAGCGGTGTCTTGCGCTTTGGCCGCTGCCACCTTGCTGGTGAGCGGAGTGAATTGTCTGGCTGCGGGTCTGTCGTTGCTTGGGCTGTGCAGTTATGTGCTGCTTTACACCGCTCTTCTCAAGCCGCGGACAACCCAAAACATCGTGATCGGAGGGGTGGCCGGGGCGATTCCTCCGTTGGTTGGCGCCGCCGCAGCCACCGGTCATGTGGGTCTCGGGGGGTGGTGGTTGTTTGCCCTGGTCATGGTGTGGACTCCGGCTCATTTTTGGGCTCTGGCTCTGCTTCTGCGCGATGACTACCGTGCCGTCGGCATTCCCATGCTGCCGGTGGTGAAGGGTCCGGTTGTGACGGCACGGGCCATTCGTCGTTATGGCTGGGCCACTGTGCTCCTCAGCTTTCTGGGGGTGTGGGCTCTGCCCGAAGGGGGCTTGCTGTATGGGCTGCTTCTGCTTCCTTTCAATGGACGATTGCTGCAGATGGTGGAACGGCTTGGCGCTGAGCCCGACAGCACCGAACGTGCCAAGGGGCTGTTCCGCTGGTCGATTCTTTATCTCTTTGGGATTTGTCTGCTGTTGGTTTTCAGCCGTCAGTCAGGCGCTGCAGTGTTCGACCTCCAGCTCAGAGGCTGGCTTGCCGCCCTCCCCGCCGGTCTTCCCGGCATCAATGCCTAGATTTTGCCCCCATGTGTTTCCTAGGAAGGGATGTCACTGATTGAGCTGGATCATCTGGTGAAGTCCTACGGGACGGTTCCGGCTCTGACGGATCTCACGCTCGCTGTTCCTGAGGGCTGCCTCTACGGATTCCTCGGTCCTAACGGAGCAGGAAAGACCACCACCTTGCGCATCCTCGCCACGCTGTTGTCGCCAGACAGCGGACGGGTGATTGTGTCTGGCGTTGATGCGCTTGAGAACCCCCGTCAGGTGCGGCAGATCCTGGGGTACGTGGCCCAGGAGGTGGCGATCGACAAAATCCTCACAGGCCGTGAGCTGCTCGCGTTGCAGGGCGATCTGTATCACCTGCCGCGAACGCAAAGAAACCAGCGCATCGATGATTTGATCCAGCGTCTCTCCATGCAGGAGTGGATTGACCGGCGTTGCGGCACTTATTCCGGTGGGATGCGGCGACGGCTGGATCTTGCCGCTGGCCTGCTGCATTCTCCCCGCCTGCTGGTGCTGGATGAGCCCACCGTCGGCCTTGATCTTGAAAGTCGTGCGGTGATCTGGGATGTGCTCCAAGACCTGCGGGACCAAGGCACCACCATCCTGCTGAGCAGCCATTACCTCGAGGAGGTGGAGGCCCTGGCCGAACGCATGGCGATCATCGACGCCGGGCGGGTGATCGCTGAGGGCACCCCGGAGGAGCTGAAGTGTGCGCTCGGCGGCGATCGCGTCACGTTGCGCGTGCGCGAATTCAGTGACCAGGTTGAGGCAGAGACGATCCGTGATCTGCTCGATGCGGTTGAGGGTGTGCGCCGGATCGTGATCAACCGGGCCCAAGGGCATTCCCTCAATCTTGTGGTGGATGGCGATCATGTCCTTCCCCGTATCAAGCAGCGTCTGGGTGACAACGATCTGCGCGTTTTCTCTCTGGCGCAGAGTCGTCCGAGCTTGGATGACGTTTATCTCCAGGCGACGGGGCGCACCCTGATGGACGCTGAACTGGCGGTGGCCGGGCAACGTGATCCAAAGCTGGAGCGTCGCCAGTCCATGCGTTGAAGCCTTGTTGCAGTCGCTCTTTTCGTTGTTCTGATCCATGACCCACTCCGTTCTCGATCTCTCCACACCGCAGCAGCAGCAACGCTCCGCTTTGTCGGAGCTGGCGCAGGAGACCGGCGCACTCACCCGCAGGCTGTTTGTTCAGCTGCAGCGGCGACCGTCCACGCTGGTGGCGGGAATCCTGCAACCACTGATCTGGCTTGTGCTGTTTGGCGCCTTGTTTTCCAGGGCACCGGAAGGCCTTCTTCCGGGAGGGATGAGTTACGGCCGTTTTCTGGGTGCTGGCGTGATCGTGTTCACAGCCTTCAGCGGGGCTCTCAATGCTGGCCTGCCCGTGATGTTCGATCGCGAATTCGGTTTTCTGAACCGGCTGCTGGTGGCTCCGCTGCGCAGTCGCAGTTCGATCGTGCTCGCATCGGTGATCTACATCACCACCCTGAGCCTGGTGCAGAGCCTGGCGATCATGGTGACCGCGGCATTCCTCGGCTACGGCTGGCCTGGCGCGGCAGGCCTGCTGCTCGTGATGGTCACGCTTTTGCTGTTGGTGTTTGCCGTCACGGCCTTGAGCCTGGGGCTCGCCTTCGCGCTGCCCGGCCATATCGAGCTGATTGCCGTGATCTTTGTGGCGAACCTTCCCTTGTTGTTCGCGAGCACCGCTCTGGCTCCTCTCAGTTTCATGCCTCCCTGGTTGGGCTGGCTAGCGGCGCTGAATCCCCTTACCTTCGCGATAGAGCCAATCCGCGCCGCCTATGCCGGTCCGTTGGATCTGTCTTCCGTTCTTTTGGAAGCTCCCTACGGCTCTGTCAGCGGCACCACCTGTCTGCTCGTGCTCACTTTGCTGACCGCCGGCCTGTTTCTGCTCATTCGTCCCCTGCTCAATCGCAAGCTCGCCTGATCCCGTGACTTTTTCTCCTTACCAGCATCAGGACCCTCGCCAGATCGCGTTGCAGCGTCAGATCGAGCAATCACGACAGGATGGGGATACTGAGCGCTTGCAGCGTCTCGAGCTTCAGTGGGTTCACCGCTTCGGTGTGACCTCCCTGCCCGCTGCCGCTCAGCCCATGGTTCTGGCGGAGAGCCACCGGCATGAGCGCGTGCAGCCTGCGCCTGAAGGTCCCCAAGAACGCCTTGAATCCCCCTCAGGAATCGAGCGGTTCACCTCCTTGCTGCGCGACTCCCTCGATGAGGTGGCTCGCACCTTGGATGAAAGCAACGATGAGAGCAACGGGGTTGTGCTCGAGAGCGAGCGCCCGGCGTCGTCTCCAGTGCCCCTGGCCAGCCCCCGGCGGCTGCGGCGCTGGCTCACGCCGGTGACGAATGATGAGTTTCCCCAAGCTTCCTGATGACTCTGCCCCTAGGGAACGGCCTGATCGTGTCGGTTCAGGCTCCTGAAGGTTCGCCGATGCGCCACCCGGACGTGATCGCGGCCATGGCTGAAGCGTCACTGCGAAACGGTGCACTTGGCGTCAGGTTGGAGAGCCCTGAGCACATCGCTGCTGTGCGAGAGCGTTGCCCGGAGGCGCTGATTATCGGCCTCTGGAAGCGTTCTTGGCCTGAAAGCTCGGTTTACATCACGCCCCGCTGGCATGAAGTGAAGGCTGTGTGGGGCGCGGGTGCCGACGTGGTGGCCTTGGATGCAACCGATCGGCTCCGGCCGCAGGGTGAAGAGTTGGAACGCTTGGTGAAACGGGCCAAGGATGATCTCGGCGCTCCGTTGATGGCGGATGTCGACAGCATCGAGAACGGCCTGAGAGCCGCGTCGCTGGGATGTGACTGGGTTGGCACTACCCTCTTTGGCTACACCGAAACCACCCAAGACTCCAAACCACCTGGATTGCACCTGTTGAAGCCTTTGCGTGACGGGCTTCCTGCGCAAACAGGTTTGATCTGTGAGGGAGGGATTGCCTCTCCGCAAACGGCCAGGGACGCGATCAGCGCAGGCGCGGATGCCGTGGTGGTGGGGACTGCCATCACGGGAGTGGATCTGCAGGTGGCGGCTTATCACCGACACATCACCAGGCAAACTGTGTGAGTCCCGTGAGACTCGGTCGTGAATCGCCAGTTTGTGCTTCCGGTCGTGATGGCAGGTTTTGTGTTCGGGCTGCCGATGGCAGCTCTGCCAATGGGTGAACTTCAGGCCCTCAATCGGGAGTTGGGGCAGCTTTGCCGGAAACCACCCCGAGAGGCCTTGGCGGTGTGTCGTATTCACGCCCGCCTGATTCGCTCGCTCTGATAGCCGATCGCGCGAGCCAGGCGGGTGTGAGCGGACTCACATCATGCCGGGCATGCCCATTCCGCCCATTCCGCCCATTCCACCCATGCCGCCCATGGGATCGCCGCCGGGCGCAGGGGCTGCGGGAGGTTCAGGCTTGTCGGCGACCACCACTTCAGTGGTAATCAGCAGTGACGCGATGGAGACTGCATCCTGCAGACCCAGTCTCACGACCTTGGCGGCATCGAGGATGCCCGCTTCCAGAAGGTTTTCATAGCCACCCGTGAGTGCGTTGAAGCCCTGGCCGCTGCGCTGCACCTGCTCAACCACCACATCGCCGTTGGCCCCTGCATTGATCGCGATCTGGCGCAGAGGTGCACTCAGCGCGCGATGCACAATCTCCACTCCGGTGCGCTGATCGCCGTGCAGTTGGTTGGCCAGACCGTCCAAGGATCCAGCCAGTTGAATCAATGTGCTGCCACCGCCGGCCACGATGCCTTCCTCGACGGCAGCTCTGGTGGCGTTGAGAGCATCTTCAATGCGCAGTTTGCGGTTCTTCAGTTCGGTTTCCGTGGGAGCGCCAACCTTGATCACGGCCACGCCGCCGGCGAGTTTGGCGATCCGCTCATTGAGCTTCTCGCGGTCGTACTCGGAATCGCTGTTCTCCAGTTCCCTGCGGATGGAGGCCACACGCTCAGCCACAGCATCACGGCTGTCTTCGCTGGCGACGATGGTGGTTTCTTCCTTGCTGATGGTGATGCGGCGGGCGCGTCCGAGATCCTCCAGCGTCACCTTGTCGAGCGTCATCGCTCGGTCTTCGCTGATCACGGTTCCACCGGTGAGGATGGCAATGTCCGCGAGGGCTGCTTTGCGTCGCTCGCCGAAGGACGGTGCGCGCACAGCGGCCACCTGAAGCACGCCGCGGTTTTTGTTCACCACCAGCGTTGCCAGGGCCTCCCCGTCGACTTCCTCGGCCAGAATCACCAGGGGAGAGCCTGTCTTTTGAACCGTCTCGAGAACCGGGACGAGGTCGGCTACAGCACTGATCTTGCGATCGGTGAGCAACAGCAGGGCATTTTCAAACTCACAGATCTGGCGATCACCATCGGTGACGAAGTAGGGAGAGCTGTAGCCCCGATCGAAGGCCATTCCTTCCGTCACTTCCAGCTCAGTGGCCAGAGATTTTGATTCCTCAACGGTGATCACGCCATCCACGGTGACCTTGTCCATGGCTTCAGCCACCATGCGACCGACTTCGTCGTCACCACCGGCACTGACGGTGGCCACCTGACGGATGGCATCTCCGCTCACCGACTGGCTGCGCTCGCCGAGCCCTTTCACGATCAAGGCGACCGCTTTCTCCATGCCGCGACGGAGTTCGATCGGGCTGGCACCGGCTGCGGTGTTGCGCAGACCTTCCTCGACCATGGCCTGAGCCAGCACGGTTGCGGTCGTGGTGCCATCACCGGCTTTGTCCTTCGTCTTCGACGCCACCTGCTGAATCAGTTTGGCGCCGATGTTTTCAAAGGGATCCTCGAGGTCAATCTCCTTGGCGATCGTGTCGCCGTCGTTGACGATATCGGGAGCGCCGAAGCTTTTCTCCAACACCACGTTGCGTCCACGGGGGCCGATCGTGACGCGCACCGCATCGGCGAGAGCATTCATGCCTCGCTCCAGTGCAGCGCGAGATTCATCCGAAAACTTGAGAAGTTTGGCCATGATTGACACTTACCCGTCGATCAATGTCCCACAGCGTCAGGGTCGCTTGGGCGGTCCCTGATGTGGGGAAAGCCGAATCTTTCAACAGCTCGCCCCCCAGAGCGACGCCTGCTCGGTAGCGTTATTCCATGAACGATTCAGGCGCGCTGTTCTTCGTTCTCATGACCGGTCTGGCCGGGATCATGGCGTTGGTTTACGTCCCCCTGCGCATTTTTCTCACGGCGACGGAGCGCCGTCGCCGTTACAAGCTGCTTCAGAACATCCGCCGGCTCAGAGATGAGTTGGTGCAGCCCCTCGAACCCTGAGACGGTTTCCCTGGGTTGCGTTCACCCCATCACCATGCCTCCATCCACCTGCAGGACCTGACCGGTGATGTAGGCCGCTGCTGGATCGGCAGCAAGGAAGCGCACCGTGCCTGCCACTTGCTCCGGGGTCCCGAAGGTGCCGAGGGGAATGGCGCTGAGAATGCCTTCGGCGTCTAGGTCCTTGGTCATGTCTGTGGCGATGAACCCCGGTGCCACGGCATTCACCGTGATGCCCCGGCTGGCCATTTCCTTGGCTGCGCTGCGCGTCAGGCCCACCACGCCGGCTTTGGCAGCGGCGTAATTGGCTTGCCCCGCATTGCCCATCAGCCCCACCACTGAAGTGATGTTGATGATCCGCCCGCTTTTCTGCTTCAGCATCGGTCGGGCCACGGCACGGGTGCACAGAAACACCCCCGTGAGATTGAGATTGATCACCGCGTTCCAGTCGGCGGCTTTCATCCGCATCAGCAGTCCGTCGCGCGTGATCCCCGCGTTGTTGATCAACACATCGATGCGACCGCTGCGCTCCAGAACGGTTTTGATCAGGGCATCCACGGCCTCTTCATCGCCCACATCGGCCTGAAGGGCATAGGCCTTGCCTCCTCCGCTCTCGATCTCCTTCACCACGGCATCTGCAGCATCCGGCGAGCTGGCGTAGTTCACCACCACTTCCGCGCCGCACTCCGCCAGGGCCAGCGCCACGGCACGCCCGATGCCCCGGCTGGCACCGGTCACGAGGGCGGTTTGACCATCGAGGGTCCGGGTTGGGTTCATCCGATCTCTGCAGCCGAATGATCGTAAGCATCAGCCCCAACCGGGCTTCATCGCCACGTTGATTCAGTCCATGGGCTGCTTCCGCCCATGGTTTCAACAGTGTCGAGGGCGTCTCCCAGGAGCATCTTGAACGCCGTCAGCTGATCCTGGCTGCCCATCACCACCAGCATCTGTCCCGGTGCCAGGGTCATGTCCCCGCTCGGATTGGCGGTGAGCGTGCTGTTGTCGCGGATGGCCAGCAGCATGGCGCCACTGCGACGATCGAGCGCCAGCTCCTCCAGGCTGCGGTGGGAGAGGTGGCTGATGAGCAGAGGATCTTGGCTCAAGCGGAACTCCTCGATTTCGCAGGCGGTTCCAGCCAGCAGATCCATGAAGTCAACGGCGATGGGCCGCAGGGCCGTGGCGGCCATCACACGCCCACCTGCCACGTAGGGACTGACCACCACGGATGCACCCGCCAGTTCCAGTTTGGAGGCGGCCTCATCGCTGTCGGCTCTGGCGATCAGCCGGCAGTTTTTGCGTAGGCCCCTCGCACTCAGGATCACGTACAGATTGGCGGCATTGCTGGGTAGCGCCGCCACCAGGCTTCGGCAGCGGTCGAGCCCAGCCTCCAGGAGCGTTTCATCAAGGGTTGCATCGGCCTGCAGCACTTGCAGTCCACGTTCCTGGGCGGCTTTGTGGCGTTTGGGATCCAGTTCCACCACCAGAACCTGAACGTTCTCAAGCAGCAGCTGCTCGCCGATTTCCTTGCCGATCCGGCCATATCCGCAGAGGATCACATGGTCGTGCATGCGCCGCAGCATCCGACGAAATCGAAGCTCCCGCAGCTGGCGGAAGTATCCAGATTGTGACAGTCCCAGCACCCGTTGAATCGTGAGCTGAACCACCAACAGGCCGCCGGCGATGATCAGCACGGTTACCAGGCGTCCAGCCTGGGAGAGCGGTTCCACCTCGCCATAGCCGATGGTGCTGATGGTGATCAGCACCATCCAGAGGCAGTCGCCCCAGTCCCAGCCTTCGGTGATGCGATAACCAATGGCGCCACTGACAATGACGACTGTGAGCGCCATCACGGGCAGAACCCACGGGCGGGCCAGCAGCTGCAGGTGGCGCCGACGCTGACCAGTCCTTGCTCGGCCCGGTCTTCGTTGGCGTCGCTGTTCGTTCATCAGAACCCGAGGGCTTTCATCACCTCCTCGGTGCTCAGCGCCTGGCGCTCGCCTGCTAACACCCGTATCACGTCGCGTTCAGGCAGGGCATCGGTTGCAGATCCCATCGCCACCAGGGGAACGCCGCAGTAGGCGGTCAGCAGTTGGGTGGTCGCGCAGCTGCTCAGAACCACATCAGCGCAGGCCACCGCCGCCGCCCGTCGCGGCAGCGCTGCCTGGGGGGGGATCACCTCGCAGCGCAGCTGGGGCAACCGCTCCCGAATCCTCTCGGGCAACGATTGCCACCGTTCGTTCGGCCAGTCGTCGGCGGAGTCATCCGGAGCCAACAGCAGCAGGGGACCCTCTCCAGGGGGTTGTAGCTGGCGGGCCGCCTCCATCGCGTCGGCAGGCAGGCTGAGGCGGAAGTCGTCCGCCTTCAGAGACAGGCCCAAGGGTTTGAGATAGGACGCGAGTTGCTGTGGTTTCCAGCCCTGGCCTGGAGTGACCTGGGCGGTGCTCGAAAACCCCTCGGTGGCCACACGAACGGGGATGTGGCTCATCGAGAGCATCAGGTTGACTTGGCGTCCGGTCGCGAAATTGAGACAGGCCTGGAAGTCGGGCTCGCGCACGAGTCCGAGAAGGTTGGCCCACTCAGCGAGGTTGGGATCTCCGGCAAACGGAAAGGGAATGACTTTCTCAACGGCGGGAAGCAAGCTCCACAGCGGCCGATGGGCTGGTTCGCAGGCCACCTGAATCTGGGCTCCGAGTTGTTCGGCAACGGCCGCAAGGGCTGGAAGTCGCTCCAGCTGCTGCTGCAGGCTTCCGGGGCTGAGAGCAAGAACGCGCATGAAGCGGCAGCACAGGTGGTGCGTGCTGATTGTATGGAGGCCGTTTCAGCCTGCTGTCAGCAGGAGTCGCTTGTGCATCTGTTGATTGCTGCAGCCGGCAGTGGCCGGCGCATGGGGGCGGATCGCAACAAGCTTCTGCTTGCTGTGCATGGGCGACCCGTCCTCGCGTGGACCCTGGAAGCTGCCGGCGCCGCGCAGTCGATCGATTGGATCGGTGTGATTGGTCAACCTTTGGACCATTCCGCCATGGCGGCCTTGTTTCACCATGCAGGGCAACCCGTGACCTGGATTGAGGGGGGAAGCACCCGGCAGGAGTCGGTGGAGCGAGGTTTGCAGGCGTTGCCTGGGGATGCACGCCATGTGCTCATTCACGACGGCGCCCGTTGCCTGGTGGCGCCGCAAGTGTTCAATCGCTGCGCTGAAGCACTCCTGGAGGGTGGCGCGGTCATTGCCGCCACACCGGTGAGTGACACCATCAAGCGCGTTGATGCCCAGGGAGTGATCACAGACACTCCCGATCGCTCTGAGCTCTGGGCCGCTCAGACGCCTCAGGGATTCTCTGTGTCTGAACTGCGCGAAGGACATGCCCAGGCGCGAGCCAGGAACTGGGTGGTGACGGACGATGCCTCGTTGTTTGAGCGCCTGGGCTGGCCGGTGCGGGTGCTTGATGCAGGACCGGGCAACATCAAGGTGACCACACCGTTCGATCTCACCGTGGCAGCGGCGGTGTTGGCTCAGCGCTGATCCGCACGTTCCAGAGCCAACGTTCCGCGATCGGCATCCAACTTGGCGGGCACGCCCATCGGCAGGGCTGCATTGCCACCTGGACCGTGACCGACCGGCAATCCCGAGATCACAGGAATGCCCAGGTCGAGCGTGCGCTCTTTCAGGACCTGCTCCAGGCTGAAGGTTTGATCCGCGTCGGCTGACAGGTTGGGATCATCACAACCGCTAAACCGCCCCAGGGCCAGACCTGCCAGACCCTGAAGCGTGCCCGTCAGACGCCAGTGCGTCAGCATCCGGTCCAAGCGGTAAGGCGCCTCACCCACGTCTTCGATCACGAGGATCCTCCCTTTCAGATCAGGCAGATGGGCGCTGCCGAGCAGGTGTGATGCCACGGTGAGATTGACGGTGACCAACGGACCTTGGGCTTGTCCGCCCACCCAGGTCGTTCCTTGAAGATCAGGTGCCACTCGATCGAACAGCAGTTCCTGGAGGCGTTGCTGGCTCCAGTCGGGTTCATCGGCCAGGGTGGTGACCAACGGTCCGTGCACGCCGCCCCCCACACCCTGGGCGAGCCGTGAGCAGAGCAGGGCTGTGATGTCGGAGAACCCCAGCAGCCAGCCAGGGCGCCAGGGCCAGGGGTGTTCGAGCAGGCGTGCCGCTCCCCACCCACCACGGGCGCAGGCCAGCAGCGGTGGGGTGGGGTGCGGATCGAGATCGGCTCTGCGTTGCGCGTCGGACCCCGCCAGATATCCCCAGTGCCGAGCAGAAAGATCCTGGGGGGTCACCTCCAGTCCCCAGGATTCGAACACGCTGATTCCGCGTTTCAGGCTGTCGTCGTCGCGCAACGCCGAACTGGGAGCGGCGATGGCCACAGCATCGCCGCGTTTAAGCGGTGGCGGAACAAGCGTTGGAATGGCCTCGGGCATCAACCCAAGCGGCTCAGGATCACCCCGGCGAGCAACAAGCTGCCGAGTTGCACCTGCCGGGCGAAATGATTGGCATACACCGAGGGAGCTTGCTGTTTCTTGGCTTTCAGAGGAAGGGTTGAACGCCAGAAGCCGATGCAGGCAACAGCCCAAACAATCCAGAAGATCACCCCCGCCTGGGTTGCGGCGGCGGCCATCGCCAGCCCCGCGGCCGTGAGGCCATAGCCAGCGCGAACGACCCTGACGGCGGAATCACCAAGGGTCAAGGCGCTGCTGCGCAGCTTGAGTTTGGCGTCATCAACACGGTCTGCCATCGCGTAGACGGTGTCGAAGCTGAAGGTCCAGCAAAGCGTTGCTCCCCAGGTGGCCAGCAGCGGCAAGCTGATACTCAGGGACCCCGTGGCTGCGGCCCAGGGAATCAGGACGGCGAAGCCCCAACACAGAGCGAGGATGGCCTGCGGGAAGGGAAACCAGCGCTTGGCCGAGGGATAAAAAAGGATGGGTGGCAACGCAAGAACGGCCAATTGAAGGCAGAGCCACCTCACGTCGCCAGGCAGGCTGATCACCACCAGCAGCGACAGCGTCAGCAGAACGGCGAGCAATGTGAAGGCCTGCACACGGTTGAGATCGCCTCGGGCCAAGGGTCTTTGGCTTGTGCGTGCCACCTCACGGTCGATTCTCTGGTCCCAGAGATCATTGGCAACGCAGCCTGCAGCGCTGACGGAGAGTCCTCCGATCAGGATTTGCAGAATGAGCTGCAGCGAGGGAGGACCCGCTGGATTCAGCCAGAGACTCCATCCGGCTGGAATGAGAAGAATCAGACGCCCACTGGGTTTGTTCCAGCGCAACAGGGCGACCCAGGGCGACATCAGGCGGGAGGGGAGCGTGCCGGTCACGGACTGGGATGACGCACTTGTGTTTCTCAAACCTTAATCAGCGCAGGCGCCCCCTGGTGCCGATGGCAAAGTGGGCTGGTTTCCATCACGGTGCTCCATGGCAGGTGCCGAGCCATTTCTTGAGACTGCGAGGGATCAGAACGGCCGGCAGCCCCAGCAAGAGATGCCCGCGAACGTTCGGTTCGGGCAACGCCTGCGCAAAGTCGCCGCCATCGATGTCGGTACGAATTCCACACACCTGCTGGTGGCATCCGTCGATGTTGGCTTGGGAACGTTCAGCATCGAGCTAGCCGAGAAATCCACCACCCGATTGGGTGAGAAGGATCCAGACACGGGCGAGCTGACGGCCGAGGCGATGGATCGAGGGATGTCCAGCCTTCGCCGCTTTCAGGAACTGGCGATCAGTCACCAGGTGGAGCAGATCGTGATCGCAGCCACCAGCGCTGTGCGTGAAGCCCCCAACGGTCGGGATTTTCTACAGACGGTGCAGGATCAGCTCGGGCTGGATGTGGATCTGGTGAGCGGTCCGGAGGAGGCTCGTCTGATCTACCTGGGGGTCCTCTCTGGGATGCCCTTCGGCGACCGTCCCCATCTCGTGCTGGACATCGGTGGCGGATCCACCGAGTTGATCCTTGCCGATGGCCGTGATGCCCGCGCTCTGACTAGCACCCGGGTGGGTGCGGTGCGTTTGCAACGGGATTTTGTGAAAGACGATCCCATCCCGCCCCATCGGCGATCGTTTCTTCAGGCGTTCATTCAGGGATCCCTCGAACCCGCTGTTGACAAGGTTCACCGGCGGATCAAACCGGGTGAGACCCCTGTTCTGGTTGCTACCAGCGGCACGGCCATGGCCATTGGTGCTTTGGCCGCTACTGACGACGACCGGCCGCCGCTGAAGCTGCACGGTTACAGGGTGTCCAAACAGCGCCTCGATCGCGTGGTGGAGCGCCTGGTGGTGATGACACCGGAGCAACGCCGCGATCTGGCACCGATCAACGACCGACGGGCCGAGATCATCGTTCCTGGAGCCTTGATTCTTCAAACCACCATGCAAATGCTGGGTGTGGGAGAACTGGTTCTCAGTGAAAGAGCCCTGAGGGAAGGGCTGATCGTGGACTGGATGCTGCGCCATGGACTGCTGGAGGACCGCTTCAGCTTTCAAAGCAGCATCCGCCAGCGCACGGTGATGCATCAGGCTCAGCGATTTGCTGTCAACCAGGTGCGGGCCGAACGGGTTGCCAGCCATGCGCTCAGTCTTTACGACAACACCCAGGGTTGCCTGCACCGTGATGACGGCTCAGGTCGTGATCTGCTGTGGGCGGCTGCCTTGCTTCATGCCTGTGGCCAACACATCAATCTCAGCGCTTATCACAAACATTCGTGGTACCTGATTCGCCATGGAGAACTGCTTGGGTACTCCGAATCTGAGCATCTGATGATCGCCGCGATCGCCCGCTATCACCGCCGCAGTTTGCCCAAGAAGCGACATGAAGCCTGGCAAGCGTTGCAGACCCGTCAGAACCGACGCACAGTGTCTGAAATGGCCTTGTTGCTTCGCTTGGCAGCCGCTTTGGATCGTCGTCCAGACCCTGTGGTGAAAACGCTCGCCGCGCAGTTCACATCCAGTTCAATCACCCTGGAGCTGGTGCCTGAGCGTCTGAATCAGAATCTCAGTCTTGAGCAATGGAGCTTGGAAAGCTGTGAATCGATTGTTCGAGAGGTCACAGGCCTCAACCTGAAGGTCAGCGTTCAGGAGTGATCTTGTGCCAGCGGATATCGCTGATGTCGCCCAGAGGTTGGGGTTGGTTGTTCCCGTTGCTGATGAGCACGAGATCAGGCCGACCTGCATAAATTTCGTCTCCCGGATTGACAGCTAGGGGGGTTTCGTCGTTGAGGGTGCCCACGTAGATGGTCTCACGGTCGGCATTGCGAACTTCCAGCCAGCTGGGTTCCTGACTGGTCACAGTCACGGCAGGAGCAGCTGATGGGGGAGTCAGCGAGGGATCGGCTTCTGTTGTCGTGGCTGGCTTCGCAGTCTCTGCTGCCGGCTGAGGCAACGCTGCGTTAACGGCCACTGCAGGCGTTGGCACGGGCCGCTGTTTGGCGAACACCAAGGCGCTGCCCACACCAACACCGCCCAGGAGGGCAATGGTTGCCACGGACTTCCAGAGCGTTGCCGATGGTGTGGATTCAGATTGAGCGTTTGACACTCGGGTGTTGGAGACAGCTGGCGACGGTTTGGCAGCGCTCTTCTGTGGGGATTGACCCGTTTGTTCTGCTGCCAAGGCAATGGTCAGCTCGTGGATGAGCGGGTCTGCATCGAGTTGAAGCCTGGCCGCGACGCGCCTGGTCATGGCCTTGATGAACACCGGTTCGGGTAGACGCTCGCGATCACCTCGTTCCAACGCGTCGAGCTGTTCATGCCCCATGTGCAGGGAATCAGCCAGTTGCGCAGCACTCAGGCCGGCCGCTTCCCTCGCTGAGCGCAGTTGGATGCCAACAGACTCCAACCTGGACGCCGTTTCGTTCCTTGCAATATTCGCTGACGCGTCAGAGGACATTGATGAACGAATCTCTGAATCCGTCCGAACATAGAGGTGATTGCCGATCCTGTCAGTTCGATGGGGAACGAACAGTCACAGCGCTCTCTGAGCAAGACCTGCAGCAAAATTCATGGGCGATACTGGATTCGAACCAGTGACCCCTTCCGTGTGAAGGAAGTGCGCTACCACTGTGCTAATCGCCCGCACAACGTAATCTTAAACCACCAGCTGCAGCTCAGTTTCCGCCTGCGGGTCGAAAGAGATGGTCGTGATCGGGCGAGTACAGCCGCGACCGCTCAGATCCCTTTTGCTCCCGAAGTGCTGGACTGATCACATACAAGGTGGTGCGAATCAGCTTCCTTGCCCGTGTTGCGTCGGCCATGGCGTTGAGGGGAACCACATCGATGGACTGGTCAGGCCAGCTCACCCTGTAGCCAATCGCGACCGGTGTGTCTGCGGGGTAGTGCTTGAGAAGCGTGGACTGAACCTCGTCAACATGCCGCGCACTGAGATAAAGACACAGTGACGCCTGCAATCTGGCGAGGTGATCCAGCTGTTCGCGCTCAGGAACGCCAGTGCGGCCCCCGGTGCGGCCCAGCACGATCGTTTGCACCACGCCTGGAATCGTGAGCTCTGCATTAATCGCTGCTGCGGTGGCTTGATAGGCACTAATCCCAGGCACCACTTCAACGTTGAGATCAGCATCGGCCAATGCGCAGATCTGTTCGTTGAGAGCGCTGTAAAGGCAGGGGTCGCCGTCGTGGAGGCGGACCACGCGCAATCCCTGGTTCGCCCGATCAATCATCAGGGGGATCACCTCTTCCAGCGTGAGTGTGCTGGTGCGAATCCGTTCGCATTGCTCAGATGCCAAGGCGGCGATTTGAGGCGATACCAGCGAGTCAGTCCAGATCAGGACATCGGCCGCCTGAATTCTCTGTTCAGCTCTGCGGGTGAGCAGGTCTGGAGCGCCGGGTCCGGCGCCAACGATGGAGATGGTTGTCATGAAGGATCGCAGCGGCGGAGGCCTGGATCGGGAAGGGATGCTCTGCGTCCATAGAGCCAAAACAGCCCAGCGGAAGCCAGCGCCATCAGCGCGAGACTCATGAACTGCGCGATCCGTAAACCGCCGTCGCAGAACGGCGGCTGACCACCCAGGCAGAGCGGGTCAATGCGCAGCCCTTCAATCCACACCCGTCCGAGGCTGTAACCAAGGAGGTAAAAACAACTCAGGGCGCCAGCAGGCAATTGAATTCGGCCGCGCTGCCCCAGCCTGAACAACACAATCAGCGCAATGAAGAGAGCCAGGTTCCAGAGCGATTCATAGAGAAATGTGGGATGGAAATACTCTGAATCCGCGAAAATCTTTGGTCTGTTCGCGAAGGGAATCAGGAGTTTCCAGGGAAGATCGGTCGGGACTCCGAAGGCTTCTGAGTTGAAGAAGTTGCCCCAGCGGCCAATGGCCTGGCCAAGAATGACCGATGGCACAAGAACGTCGAGAACATCCCAGAAGGCAACCTTTCGCCACCTGCAGAACAGAACCACCGACAACGTTCCTGCGATCAACGCTCCATGGATGGCAATCCCCCCACGCCA
The DNA here is from genome assembly GCF_025128215.1 of Synechococcus sp. CS-197. Classification (NCBI taxonomy): domain Bacteria; kingdom Bacillati; phylum Cyanobacteriota; class Cyanophyceae; order Synechococcales; family Synechococcaceae; genus Synechococcus; species Synechococcus sp. CS-197. The sequence goes on from NZ_JAHLZC010000017.1 coordinate 217,538, forward strand.
GATGGCGAAGGCATCCCACCACGACCCCTGGTAGGTCTTCCACTCAAAGGCCACGTAATACATGCGTGCTCCCACAACGGCGGCCAGCACGAGAATGGGCAGCAGGTCGCTGATTAATGCGCCATCAAGCCCCCGTTGTTTGGCAAGCCAACTGGAGAGATTGAGGCCAATCAGCACAGCCAGGGCAATGAGAAGGCCATACCAGCGCAGAACGAAAGGCCCGAGCTGAAAAAGCTCGGGCCCTGGGGAGGTGAAGACTGCAGGAATCAACACCGAATTCAAACGCCCTCCGCAGCCTGCACTTTTTCAAACTGCTTCTTCTTCAGCACCAGCATGATCTGGGCCAGGGCCACGGCCGCGAAGAAGGCCAGCAGTCCGTAAATGCGCACAGGGTTCTGGAGCACAACCTCGGTGTCGAGTTGTCCAAAGCCGCCCACATTGGGGTCATTGGTGATTGGAGCACCGGCCTCAACGGCATCGCCAACCGACACGATCAGTGCCGGGCCCACAGGAACGGTTTCTGACAGTTCAGTGCCATCAGCTGAGGCAATGGTCACGACGCTGGCGCCGTTCTCGCCCGCTTCAATGGAACGCACGGTTCCAGTGGACGGAGCCGTAAACACGGTGTTGTTGCTCTTTTCACCGGTGGGATACACCTGGCCACGGCCGCGGTTGCCACCCACGTGAATGGAATATTTGCCGAAATGGATGTTGCTATCCGTGGCCGGATCCGGTGACAGCACGGGGAAGACAATTTCCTGGTGTTGGTCGCCGGGGATCGGCCCCACGAGAATCACATTGGGCTGGTCGTCGCTGTACTCAGAGAAGTAAACGCCTTCGGTTTCTTCTTTGATGTCATCCGTCCAGCGATCTTGTGGAGCAAGGGTGAACCCATCGGGCAGCATCACCACAGCGCCAACCTGGAGCGGCACTTCACTCCCGTCGGCACCGATTTCAGGCACAGATGTGTCGTAGGGGATTTTGACGACAGCTTTGAACACGCTGTCGGGCAAGACCGACTGGGGCACTTCAGCTTGCGTCAGTTTCTGCGCAAGGTGACAGTTGGCGCAAACAATTTTCCCTGTGGCTTCCCTGGGAGAGTCGTAATTCTGCTGGGCCCAGAAGGGGTAAGCCCAACTGGTGCTGGGAGCGGTCAGCACTGTGACGCCCACGATCAGGGCAGCGAACAGAGGTGAGAGGAGGCGACGCATCGGTGGCTGGAAACGGAGAGGGGCGTGGAAAGCGAGGGTGATCAAGCCCACCAGGGCTTTTCGCCTGTGCGGAAATCGGTGTCCGTCCATTGGCTCACGAACACGTTGTCGTTTTCGACGCTCACATTGGCCAGGGCGAGCGAAAGGGGTGCAGGACCGCGAACCACCTTGCCCGTGGCGTCGTACTGGCTGCCGTGGCAAGGGCACATGAACTTGTTGGCGCCGCTGTTCCAGGGCACAACGCAGCCGAGGTGGGTGCAGATCGCGTTGATGCCGTAGCTGCCGATGGCATCGTCGCCTTCAACGATCAAATAGGTGGGATCGCCTTTGAGTCCCTGCACGAGGCTGCGGTCGCCGGCTGGGTGAGTACTCAACCAACCACTGGCGGTCACTGCATTGCCAAGCTCGTCCTTAGCGCTGGTGCCGCCGCCGCTGCCTGCAGCGCGGGGGGGGATGAAGTAGTTCACAACCGGGTACAGAGCACCTAGCGCTACTCCCGTGACCGACCCGAAGGTCAGCAGATTCATGAACTGCCTGCGCCCCATTCCGGGCACATCACCTGCTGGCATTTGGGTCATGACGGGATGTCAATCGGCACTGGATGGCGTTCATTATGGGTGCATTAGGCCCTGTCAGTCTTTGCGGCGACTGGGATTTTCACTGATGTTCAAAGACGACTCCGGAATGCCCCAGGTTGCTGCTTCAACACCGGCTGAACCACTCAGTACGGACGAGGTCGTCGCCCTCTTCCGCTCCCGCTGGCAGGCCAGTTACGACATGCAGATCGTCACCCGCCGTCGTCGTTTGTATGTGCAGGTGATGTGGGCTTATCTCGAACAGCAATCCTTTCCGCTCACGGAAGACGCCTATCGCCAGCATCTGGCTGAGGTGCTCGAAGTGGTGAACAGGCTCGGAGAAGCTGGCGCCGTGAGGGATTGGCTGCAAACAACCAAGGATCGTCCCCGGCTCGGTAAAGCTCTCAGCCTGCAGCTGCCGGGGGAGGGTCGCCTGGAGGAGTTTCTGCTTTGAAACGCTGCACAATCGCCACCAGCAACACGCCGATCAGGAAGAGGGCGGTGATCGCTCCTCCAAGAAGAAGCATGGTGATGGGGTCTGTGGAGGGAGTGAGCACCGCTCCGGCCAGGGCGGAGGTCAGCACCACCCACCGCCAGGCCGACAGCATCCGCCGCCAATTCACCAACCCAAGGGCACCAAGCAGCAGCTGAAGCACCGGTAACTGGAAGGCCAGTCCTGTGGACAGCATCAAGAGCAGCACGAAATCGAGATAGCGCTCGATCGACCAGATCGGTTCCACCACGTCGGCTCCGTAGCTCACGAGAAAACGCAGGGCTGCCGGCACGAGGGCCCACCAGGCAAAGGCGAGTCCGGCCAGGAACAACACCGCCGATCCGGCCACGGCTGGGGCGATCAGGCGACGTTCGTTGCGCGTGAGCCCAGGGAGAACGAAGGCCAGTCCCTGATACAGCACGTAAGGGAGCGCCAGGGTGAGTCCGGCATAGCCAGCCACCTTGAACGAAACGAACAGGAATTCCCCTGGAGCCAGTTGAAGAAAACGAATCGAGCCTGCGGGCTCCTCCAGCAGCCGAACCAAAGGCCTCACGACCAGCAGGCAAGCGAAAGCACTCACCGCCACAGCGAGAAGGCTGCGCAGAACCCTCTGCCGCAGCTCCTCAAGATGGTCCACCAGAGGCATCTCAACGTCATTCACCGCATCGCCAGTTGCCGACACCTTGATCGGCGGCGGCGCTGGAAGAACGCTGGATTCGTTGGGGTCGGAAGGCTTCAGATCATGAATCGGCTCAAGCCTCAGGCTAAGAGTTCTCTTCCCTCAAGTTGACGTCTGGCCCGGTCAGGCTCTGCCCAGAGCAGTTCTGCGTTGCGATGGCGCACGGTTCCAGGCATGGCGCCTGGAATGCGCTGCAACGCATCAACGGCCGCCATCACCACCGGCACGGTGCGATTGCCCCGGGCACGACTGAACCACGCCGCCAGATCAGCAGCCTGTTGGATCGCTTCCTCGGAGGCTGGCGCCATTGAGGCTTTCAACACCACATGACTGCCGGGACATTCCTGCGCGTGAAACCAAAGATCGCCACTTCTGGCTTGACGCAGGCTGATCCACTCGTTCTGGCGGTGGTTCCGGCCCACCTGGATTGTCAGTCCATCACTGGTGTGAACCTCGAGGGGCTGAGGTTGACCCGTCGGTGCAACGCTGCGGCGACGTCGCTGCCTTGGTGCCATTAACTCCTCCAGTTCTTGCTGGAGATTCCTCAATTGCAGGCTGCGCTCATCGGGGTCGTCCCAGTCAGCCTGGGTGAGATCCTCCAGAAAGCTCTCACTGCCTTCGATCAGCATCAAACGCTGGTCGTGATGCTTGAGTCGCTCCTCGATCAGAGGAACGGCCCGGCGCAGGCGCCGGGCCTGGTGGTAGAGCTTCTGCGCACGGGTGATCGTGTCGCGATCGGGATCCGGTTGGCAGAGCAGCTGATCCGCTTCCGACTGCAGGGTTGCGGCCCCAACGGTGTCCTTGAGTCGCTGCGTTTGTTCGTCGCGTTGGGCCTGCTCCCGCTCTCGGCATTGTTGGAGTCGCTGTTGCAGGGTGCTGATCTCCCGCGACAGGCGACGCTTGCTCAGATGGTCCTGGTAGTAGCACCCCAGCCTGAGACTGAGCACACCTTGATCCCTTGCATTGACAGGTGCTTCGTTCCAGAGGCGGAAGCCGTTGTCCTCGAGCTGCAGAGAAAACGTTTCTTCGTTGAGATGGCGCAGCCAACAGCCCCAGCGCTCATGGAGCCGTCGCCATTGCGGTTCGGAAATGTCGCTGACCAGTTGTTCCTTCAACAACCTCCCTTGGCTATCGAGCGACCCGGGAAAGCTGGTGAGCTGGTTCGCTAACGCTGGGCTGATGCCCTGGTAAGTCTCCCGTAGGGCTTTGCCGAGGGGAATCGGCAGCAAGGAAAGCCGGCGTTGCCATTGCTCGTAGGGCTCATCAAGGGTTGGTGGCAGTCCCTGCAGCGCTGGAGGCGGTGTGTAGACATCACCGCTGCTGAGCGGGCGAATCCTCGACTGGTGTTGGCGCACCTGACGGCCGATTGCGGTGATGCGTTTCTGTTCATCGAGGAGCAACAGGTTGCTGTGGCGTCCCATCAGTTCAAGAACCAGCGTTCGGATCGGGGAATGTCCTGGGCGGGGCGCCAGATGGAACAGCACAACACGCTCGAAGTCGTGCTGTTCGATTTCCACCAATGCCAGTTGCCTCAGCCCGTGCTGAACCTGCTGGGCCAGAGTGCTGCCTCCGCCATGGCGCCGCGGGGCATTGACCTGCACAAGCCTCGCGGATTCCGCCTGCCAGCTGAGCTCCAGCCACACCATGCCTTGCAGGGTGCGGAAGCCGAGTTGGAGCGTGTGGGCATCGGGTTGCTGCGCCTTTTCGAAACGGCTGGGCACCAGGCGGTCGCGCAGATCTTTCAGCACTGCTTTCAGAGCCGTGAGATCCATCACCTGGAGCGTGCTGGTGGCCATCCGCGCTTGCTGGTCCGGTGAGGTCAGTGTCTTCCTACCCTGCAGCCTGACTGCAGACAAGCGATGGCATCGTCTCAAGCCCCGGCCCGGCTCGCGTTGCTCACCGGACCCAGCGGTGTTGGGAAGGGCACACTCGTCGCCCGCTTGCAGGAGCGCCATCCCCAACTCTGGCTCTCGGTGTCGGCCACCACGCGGGCTCCTCGGGAGGGTGAGCGCGATGGCGTGCACTACTTCTTCAAAACCCGCCAAGATTTCGAAGCTCTCGTTCGCAGCGGTGGGTTGTTGGAGTGGGCTGAATTTGCCAATAATTGTTATGGCACTCCCCGTGGGCCCGTGGAAGAACGGCTGGTCGCGGGAATTCCCGTTCTTCTGGAAATCGAACTGGAAGGGGCTCGCCAGGTGAGAAAGAGTTTCCCTGAAGCGCTGCAGATTTTCCTGGCACCTCCCAGTTTCGACGAGCTCGAACGGCGCATCCGGGGGCGAGCCACTGAATCGGATGATGCCATTCAACGCCGCCTCGACAGAGCGCGCGCTGAACTGGAGGCTCAGTCTGAATTCGATGCTGTTGTTGTGAATGATGATCTCGAGGCAGCCCTTTTAGAACTCGAGGGTTTGATGGGACTAGCGGGATCAATCTGATTCTTTCCACAAAAAAAGAGGGCATTAAGCCCTCTGTGAATCGTGTTGAGATTGTGGATGGTTATGGGTGGAACAGAAGATCGGGGAAGAAGCGATTCCACTCAATCAGAATTCCAGCTGTGAGTGTGAACCAGATGGCTGCAACCACTGGGGCGGTTGTGAGAAATTTCTGCATCGATCCAAAATTGGGTGAAAGGTTGAATTCTTGAAGCTTCAGCGGGGAGACACCGTGATCTTGTCGTCGCTTTCAAGCAACTTGCCACTGGTGAGTTCTCCAAAGGCTGCAATCGGCCATGTGGCTGCGGCGATGCAGGACTTCAGGGCCAGAGGAAGATCGATCTGAATTTCCTTGGTGTACTGCTCCTTGGTTCCGCGGGTGGCTTTCAGGTATTCACGGCCAGCCCAGCCGATGCAGCCTGCGATGTAGAGGAACATCAAGCCAGGCAGCATGAATTCGCCGGCATGATCCCAGCGGCCATCGACGATGAGATGGGGCAGCCCGTCCTCACCGCATACGGCTTGGCTGTACATCTCAAAACGGGCTTTGGCCTGATCAGTGGTGGCTGCGCTGGCACGCTGCTGGAAACGGGCACTTTCAGCGCAAGGGGTCAGGCCTGCCACATCGGCCTTAGCAACTGGTGCAAAGCCAAACACCAGCAGGGCCGAGAGCGCGAGAGCGAAGAGACGACGCATCGGAACGATTCCTGTTAAGCCTGCCCCGAAGCGGCAGGATGTCACAAGCGAACAGTAGTGGAGGGTTTTGGCCTTAATGCCCAAGGTGCTTGCGCTCGAAACAAGTTGTGACGAGTCGGCCGCCGCCGTTGTGCAGCACAGCGCTGGCGGATTGGAGGTTCTGGCTCATCGCATCGCGTCGCAGGTTGAGGAACATGCCCAATGGGGAGGCGTTGTTCCCGAAATTGCCTCCAGGCGCCATGTGGAGGCTTTGCCCCACCTCATCAGCGCGGTGCTCGACGAGGCCGGGCTAGCGGTGGGGGAGATGGATGCCGTGGCCGCAACGGTGACGCCCGGGCTGGTTGGGGCGCTGATGGTGGGTTCGCTGACAGGGCGCACTCTGGCCGCCCTTCATCACAAGCCCTTCCTAGGGGTGCACCACCTCGAGGCGCACCTTGCTTCGGTGCGTTTGGCGTCATCACCGCCCGAGGCTCCCTACGTGGTGCTTCTGGTCAGTGGCGGACATACCGAATTGATCCTTGTGGACAGCGACAGTGGCCTGCAGCGTCTCGGGCGCAGCCATGACGATGCGGCTGGAGAAGCGTTCGACAAAGTGGCCCGTTTGCTCGGGCTGGCCTATCCCGGTGGCCCTGCCATCCAGGCGGCTGCCAAAGCTGGCGATCCCAAGCGTTTCTCCCTTCCCAAAGGTCGGGTGTCCCGTCCGGAGGGTGGGTTTTATCCCTATGACTTCTCGTTCAGCGGTCTCAAGACGGCCATGCTTCGGCAGGTGGAGAGCCTGAAGGCTCAAAGTGATGCGCTGCCCCTCGAGGATCTCGCCGCAAGCTTCGAGCAGATTGTCGTGGATGTGTTGGTGGAGCGCAGCCTGCGCTGCTGTCTTGATCGAGGCCTGTCCACCCTGGTGATGGTGGGCGGGGTGGCGGCGAATGTGAGGTTGCGTGTGCAGATGGAGCAGCAAGGGCGCGAGCGTGGTGTGTCGGTCCACCTGGCACCTCTGGCCTATTGCACCGATAACGCTGCCATGGTGGGTGCCGCGGCATTGGGTCGGCTTCAAGCAGGCTGGGGTTCGAGTTCGATCCGGCTTGGCGTCTCCGCACGCTGGCCATTGGAGGCTGGAGGAGATCTTTACGCCCAAGATCCACAGTTTTAAGAGTTTCGGGAATATCGTTGATGCTCTTGCGGTCTGGTGCGGGTGGTTGATTCCGAGTCCCAACAACAGCAGCAATCGCAACCGGTGGAGGCCGACGAACTCAATGAGTGGCGTCGCGGCTTCACACCTCAAGCAGAAATCTGGAATGGGCGTCTGGCCATGCTGGGCCTCTCCCTCGGCTTACTGACGCTCATTGTTGTTCGAGCGTTCAGTTCGGGTCTGTCTGCAAGCTGAAGGCGGATCAGTCCTCGGCCTCAAGTGCTTCTCCCTCGGATGGCCTGTGCCAATTCGTTCGGTTTGAGGCTGAGGGCAATCGCATCGTTGGCTTCGATGCGTTCGGCCTCCACGAGCGCAAGCAACGACTGATTGCTGGTCACCATCCCATCAAACCCGCTGCGCTCCATGATTTCCTCGACGTCGTCGAGGGCTCCGCGCTGGATGTAGTCCTTGCAGGCCTCGGTGTTGATCAGGATGTCGTGATAAGCGGCGCGCTTGCCATCGTTGGTTCGGATCAACCCCTGAGCAATCACTCCCAAAAGGGATTCCGAGAGCGAGCGGCGAACGCTGTCCTGATCTTCAGGCGGGAAGAGTCCGAGCACGCGTTCGACTGTTTTCACGGCCGAATTGGTGTGAAGGGTACCGAACACAAGGTGGCCCGTTTGGGACGCTTCAAGGGCTGTGCTCAAGGTTTCCCGGTCACGAATCTCACCCACAAGGATCACGTCCGGATCTTCTCTTAACGCCGCTCTGAGTGCGTTGTGAAACTGCAGCGTGTGCAGGCCTACTTCTCGGTGTCTGATCAGCGAGCGCTGGCTCTGATGAACGAACTCCACAGGGTCCTCAATCGTGAGGATATGGCGGGTCTGATGGCGATTGATCCAGTCGATCATTGCCGCCAGGGTTGTGCTTTTCCCTGAGCCAGTGGGTCCGGTCACCAACACCAGTCCCTTCGGACGTGACGCGAGCTCCCGCAGCACGTCGGGAAGGTTCAGATCCTCGAGGGTGAGGATGGTTTGCGGGATCAGCCGGAGAACCATCGCGGGTCCCAGCAGTGAATCGAGGAGGTTGATCCGAACCCTCACAAACGGGAACGCATGGGAGCCGTCGAATTCCTTCGTTTGCTGAAAGAGATCAATGTGCTGCGGCGAGAGAATTTCCCTGAGCCAACCCTGAAACGTGCCTGGGTCCGTGACCGGCCACTCTGTTTGCAGCATCTCGCCGCGGGCGCGAAAGCGTGGGATTTCCCCCACGCCAAGGTGCACGTCGGAGTGCCCCTTGGCATGGGCGATCTGCACGATGTCCTCAAGGCTTGGCGATCCCTGCCCTGGTGCACCAGAGGACTGGGGCTTCGATGCCGGTGGACGCGACGTTGGGCTTCGGGTCGGGGTCGGTCCAGGTTGGGGGGGGAATCCGGGAGGGAAGATCGGTTGAGTCATCGGCTTCCGCCTCGTTCTTGTTTCAGCTTCGCCACTGCTGCTGCCGTGGCAAGTGAGGATCGGCTGGGAGCTCGCTAAATCGCGCTTAGGATCCCGCCACCGAACCTGCATTTATGGCGGCCAAGCCTCGTGTCACCATCGTGCTCGGCACCCGGCCGGAAGCGATCAAACTGGCTCCGGTGATCCAGGAATTTCGAGCTTGCTCGGCACTGGAGACCCGCGTCGTGCTCACTGGGCAGCACCGGGAGATGGTGACCCAGGTGATGGATCTGTTCCAGCTCAGCGCCGATCAGGATCTCGACCTGATGGCACCCCGTCAGACGCTGACCCATGTCACCTGTGCGGCCTTGCAGGGACTCCGCGACGATTTTCAAGCCTTCCCGCCGCAACTGGTGCTCGTGCAGGGAGATACCACCACGGCTTTCGCAGCGGCGCTTGCTGCGTTTTACGAGCAGATCCCCGTTGGGCACGTGGAGGCAGGCCTGCGCACGGACAACCTCCTCGATCCCTTCCCGGAAGAGGCCAATCGCAGGCTCATTTCTCAGGTGGCCCAGCTCCATTTCGCTCCGACACAGCGCTCCCAGGCCAATCTCGAGGCTTCCGGTGTGGTTGGTCGCGCCATGGTCACGGGCAATACGGTGATTGATGCACTGCTGCGCATGGCTGAGCGCGCCCCTGCGCTCACCGACCTGCCCATCGACTGGGCCAACCAGCGCGTCATTCTGGCCACCGTGCACCGACGCGAGAACTGGGGGGATCGCCTGCGCAACATTGCTGTAGGCATGTTGGCGGTGCTGGAGTCCCACCCCGACACCACATTGTTGTTGCCCCTGCACCGGAATCCCACCGTGCGCGAGCCCCTGCAGGAGCTGTTGGGGCACCATCCGCGCGTCGTCCTCACCGAACCGCTCGACTACGACCGCTTGGTGGCGGCGATGAAAGGGTGCACCCTGTTGCTGACCGATTCCGGTGGCCTGCAAGAGGAGGCTCCCGCTCTCGGTAAACCTGTTCTTGTGCTCAGGCGCACAACCGAGCGTCCGGAGGCTGTGGATGCCGGCACTGCGAGGCTGGTGGGTACGGACAGCGCATCGATCGCTCAGGAAACAGCCCGTCTCCTTGATGACCCCGCCGCTTACGACCAGATGGCCCGTGCAGTCAATCCCTTCGGGGATGGTCTCGCCAGCGGACGCATCCTCCAAGCCGCCCTCGAGCTGTTGGTCCGCTGACGCCTGCTTCAGCAGTTGCGGCCGTTACCGCTGGCTGCTGCACCGTGCTCTGGTGGAGCCTTTGCCAACGGAAGACCCGCGAACGCTGATCTTTGTGGGGTTGAACCCGTCCCGCGCCGGTGCCCATCGGGACGATCCAACGCTGCGACGGCTCATGGCGTTTGGAACTCGTTGGCGGTATCACCGGCTTGTGGTGGTCAATTTGTTCGCGCGGATCTCTCCTTCACCAGGCGCATTGCAGCGCTGCAGCGACCCGGTCGGCGACAGAACCGATGCTGTTCTGCAGCATTGGATGGAGGATTGGGCAGACCATCCCTCTTGGGATCTCTGGCTGGGCTGGGGGACCCGAGGCGCTCTGTTTCAGCGGGATCAGGCGATGCTGGCCAAGCTTGAACCTGCGCTTCAGAGCCGAAGGGCCGGGGCTGGGCCTCTCACTCTGGGGTCCACGCGCAGCGGACAGCCGCGCCATCCCCTCTATGTTCCAGGAGACCGAGTTCCAACTCTCTGGGCCTGTACGGTTCGCTGATGCCACGTCAACCACGCCGCTATCGCATTTCTCTCCATCTGTCCGGTGGTCAGACTGAAGTGGTGAATTTCCCCACGCTCGAGACCTTTCAGGAGTGGTATCAAGGCCTTGTGAACGGCGGCCAGGCTCAGGCGTTCGTGAATGTTCCCTTGGGTGAGCTCGAAGGGGAATATCTGGTCATCCGCCCCGAGGCGGTGATCGGACTGCGCGTGGAACCGCAATACGCCTCCATCGATGACGCCTGAGCGGCTGGGATTGCTCTGGGGCATCACGGTGTTCGCCGGTGCCGGGGCCAGGTTGTTGGCTGCCCTCTCCGGGCTTCCGGGGGTTGTTTTGCTGCTTCTCTCCGGTCTGTTGATCGGACGCTCCGGGCTGGGACTGGTCGAACCGCTGGACCTTGGGTTGGGGCTTGAGACCACCGTGGGCCTCCTGGTCAGTCTGGTGCTGTTCGACGGCGGTCTGAACCTGCGTCTCCCTGGGGACACGATCAAAGCGACCGTGTTGCGGATTTCTCTGCTGCGCCTGCTGTTGTCGCTCGGAGCGGGGGTGCTGGCTGCGCACTGGTTGGCAGGACTGGGATGGTCGGTGGCTGCCGTTTACAGCGCCATCGTGTTGGGCACTGGGCCGACTGTGGTCACGCCGATCGTTCAGCAGATCCGTCTGGCCTCGCCCTTGGGGGATGTGCTGGAAGCGGAAGGCCTGGTGTTGGAGCCAGTGGGCGCGGTGCTGGCCCTGCTGTTGCTTGAACTCTTGCTGGGGGATCTCCATGGCTGGCGCGAGTTGGCGATCGGGCTGATGTCGCGCCTTGGAGGCGGCGTGCTGATTGGCTTGGCTGTGGGCTGGTTGCTGTCGGAGGTGCTGCGGCGATTGCCCTCGGAGCATTCCGTTGGGCTGAGGCTGCAACTCACCCTGGGAGTGCTGTTTTTGATGTTTTCGATTGCGGAATGGCTGCTCCCGGAGTCCGGACTGCCGGCTTCGGTGGCCGCCGGTGTGGTGGTGGGGCGTCGCCCCTCCACCCAGGCAGGTCAGCTGGATGAGTTGATCAGGGAATTGGCCCGGCTTGCGATCACCATGCTGTTCCCGCTTCTGGCCGCTGATGTGTCCTGGGCGGAGCTCAGTCCTCTCGGATGGGGTGGGGTGAGCTGTGTGCTGGTGCTGATGGTTGTGGTGCGCCCAGCGGCTGTCAGTGTGGCCACCGTCGGTCTTCCTCTTGATTGGCGGCAACGGCTCTTCTTGGGATGGCTCGCGCCGCGGGGAATCGTGACCGCGGCTGTGGCCTCGCTGTTTGCCATCAGGCTTGAGCAAGCCGGGGTGCTCGGAGCAGGACGCCTGCAAGGCCTGGTGTTTCTCACAATTCTGATGACCGTTGGCCTTCAGGGCCTCACGGCTCAGCCCCTTGCCAAAGTTCTTGGTCTGATTGATCAGAGCTCCGAGGCCAGCGACGGGGCGCCGTTGCCGGCGGAACCTTCAGAGGCAGCGCCTTAAGCGGGGCAGATCCTGACCAATCTGGGCCAGAAGAGACCAAGTGGTGAGCAGGTCGGGGCCCTGCAGTCGACCCAAGAGAGCTGCCCTGAGGCTCTTCATCAAGATCCCTTTCTTCACACCAGCTGTCGCAGCAGCACTTTTCAGCATCTCCTGAGCTTGGTCGATGCTTTCGCCAGACCAGGGAGCCTCCTCCAGGGTGCTCAGAAGAGCCTGCAGACAGGCTTTGGCACCCTCCTGATCAAGCTGTTTGAGGGCATCGTCCTCCAGAGCAGGCTCCATGAAAAACGGTTTGGCCTGATCCACTCCATCGTTCAGCAGGGTCAGCGAGGGGCCGAGCAGCTCCACCAAAGACAGCGACCAACCAGTGGTGTCGGGGAGCGTCCAACCCTGATCGGCCCAGAGCGGTGCCAGGGCGTTCAGAAGGTTCGCGGGCTCCCAGCTGTGGAGAACCTGGGCATTCAGCCAATTCAACTTGTCCCAATCGAATTTTGCGCCGGCTTTGTTGACGCGATCGAAATCGAAGACCTTGGCCGCTGCTTCGAGCGTGAAAATCTCATTCATGCCCTCAGGAACCGACCAGCCCAGCAGGGTCATGTAGTTCGCGAGCGCTTCCGGCGTGTAGCCCATCGCTCGAAAATCATTGATGGAGGTGACTCCATCCCGTTTCGACAGCTTGCGTCCTTCGGGGTTGAGGATCAGAGGGGCATGGGCGAATGTCGGAACCGGTAAGGACAACGCCTCGTAGAGGAGCAGCTGTTTCGCTGTGTTGGCGATGTGGTCTTCGCCTCGGATCACGTGGCTGATGGCCATCGCGGCGTCGTCGATCACCACCACCAGGTTGTAGAGCGGATCACCGATTTGATCGGCGGGAGCCCGTCTGGCCACAACCATGTCCCCACCGAGGTCGGCTCCACGCCAAAGCATCGGCCCACGCACGAGGTCGTTCCAGCGAATCTCGCGATGCTCATCGATGCGGAAACGGATCACGGCGTCCCGACCCTCAGCCTGGAAGGCCGCTTCTTGCTCGGGCGTGAGGTCGCGATGGCGATTGTCGTAACGGGGAGCTTGATTGGCCGCTTTCTGCTGCGTCCGCATGGCATCCAGCTCCTCTTCGCTGGCGTAGCAGCGGTAGGCCAGACCCTTCTCCAGAAGAGTTTGAATCGCACTGCGATGGCGTTCGGTTTGTTCGCTCTGGATCACTGGGTCGCCGTCCCAGTCCAGACCAAGCCACTGGAGGCCCTCAAGGATGTTTTGGGTGAATTCCGGCTTGGATCGCTCCTTGTCGGTGTCCTCAATGCGTAGCAGAAAGGAACCGTTCTGGTTTCGCGCAAACAGCCAGTTGAACACAGCAGTACGTGCCGTGCCGATGTGAAGGGTTCCCGTAGGGCTCGGAGCCAGACGAACGCGAACCATGCGAGGTCATTGGTGATGAAACGGGACCGACGGGATTCGAACCCGCAACTTCCGCCGTGACAGGGCGGTGCTCTAACCGGTTGAACTACGGTCCCAGGCTGCCGGCGGACATCTCATTCCGGACGACTGACCTGTGTCGCCTGCGCGACCAAGTCAGTATCAACCTTTGCCCTGCCCTCCGTCAACACTCGAACAAGAAACGCTCCCTTGCGGCTGATTGAGGACGGCGACCCATAAAAAAACCCCGCCGGGGGCGGGGTTTTAAAGAACTCAGATGGTTCTCAATTAAGGACGGAAGCCGGCTGGCTCGATTAAACGAACTTGATTGCCGCGAGCGGTGAATTCGCGACCTTGATCGCTTTGAACAACGACACGACCACCAGATTTGACACGAATCACCCGTGCGCGAACCCAGCCGAGGGCGGCTGATTCGAGCACCTTGACCACATCACCAGGTTGAAGATCCAACTCCATGCTCGAACTCAGGAAACTGCAGTAGGGGCCATCGGACGCGCCGTGGAGGACTCGAACCCCCGACATCAGGTTTTGGAGACCTGCGTTCTACCAACTGAACTAACGGCGCAAGGCGATGAACCCCTCGACCATCGCCGAAACGATGGCATTTGGATTGAACGAGGCCGAAACCTCAGCGATCGAAGCGCTGCTTCACGCGGGTGGCCTTGCCCACCCGTTCCCGCAGATAGAAAAGCTTCGCCCTTCTCACTTTACCGCGACGCTCAACCTTAATGGAGGCGACTTGCGGACTATGCAGCATGAAGACTCGTTCAACGCCGATTCCCTGGAAGATCCGGCGCACGGTGATGGTTTGATTCAGGCCGCCATGGCGCTTGGCGATCACCACTCCCTCGTAGGGCTGGACACGCTCTTTATTGCCTTCGCTGATGCGCACGCCAACGCGAACGGTGTCGCCAACGTAGATCTCAGGGAGATCAGTTTTCAGTTGGGCTGTTTCAAATTCCCGGATGAGCTCCGCCGGCTTCAGGCGAACGCTGCTCACCGTGGGGGTTGACGCTTTCGTCTCATCTGCAACCGCAGTATCAGCACCACTGGTCTCCACAGCGCCATCCGTCGTCGCTGTTGCGCTCTCCTTTGCAGAAGTGTCGTTTGGATCCGCTGCCATCCAGCTCCGGGGAATCACGCCAAACAACCAGCTTACCCTGCCGACTCACCCTCCTTCACCCGCTTTTTTAAAGCTGCGCTCCAGCTCTGCAGGAGCAAAGCCCCACCGGTGATCAACATCCAAAGCACCCCGAGCGCATTGAGAAGAACCACGACGGGTTCGAGTTCAGGCCCCAGCCACTCGCCCTCGTGGAGGCTCATCAGCCAGTGGGCCTGATCACGACTTAAACCTCCCCAATCCCGCGCCAATCGATACGTCAAACCACTGATCACGGAGGTCAGCAGCGGAAGCAAAACGAAGGGGGCAATCCACCGATGCCAGCGCCTGATCTGCGCTATCCAACGCATCACCGTCATTCCCTTTGCACGATTGATAGCGTGACAGCAAGACGTCGGGATTGGCCCGAAGGAACGACCGATGAACTTGTTCGCAGATCTTCTCGCATCAGCCCAAGGCAGCACTGTTACCGCGACAGGCCCACGCATTCAGCAGCGACGTGGGGTGGAGATCAAGTCGGCACGCGAACTCAAGATCATGGCGAAAGCCAGTCGCATCGTGGCCACGGTGCTCAGGGAAATCATGGATCTGGTGGAGCCAGGCCAGACCACAGGTGATCTTGATGCCCATGCCGAGCGAAGGATTCGTGAAATGGGAGCCACCCCAAGCTTCAAGGGGTATCACGGTTTTCCAGCCAGCATCTGCGCCAGCATTAACAACGAGGTTGTGCATGGCATTCCCAGCAGCAAGCGGGTGATTAAGGCAGGAGACCTCCTCAAGGTCGACACGGGCGCCTTCTTTGAGGGCTATCACGGCGATAGCTGCGTCACGATCTGTGTGGGCGATGTGGGTGAAGAAGCGGCCACCCTCAGTCGGGTCGCTCAGGAATCACTTTTGGCTGGACTGGCTCAGATTCGTGCGGGTAACACCCTGCTCGATATCGCTGGTGCGGTCGAAGATCGCGTGCGTGAAGGTGGTTTCAGTGTGGTGGAGGACTACACGGGCCACGGCGTCGGCCGCAATCTTCATGAGGAGCCGTCTGTGTTCAATTTCCGCACCGATGCGCTGCCCAATGTGACGCTCCGCCCGGGCATGACCCTCGCTGTGGAACCGATCCTCAATGCCGGGAGCAAGGATTGCCGCACCCTGAAGGATCGCTGGACCGTGGTGACGCGAGATGGCTCGATGTCGGCGCAGTGGGAGCACACCATCGTGGTGACATCGGATGGTTGTGAAATTCTTACGGACCGGGGCGATTGAGCCTGAAGCTTCGGTTGTACAGCCAACGACCAAGCTCTGTTAACGGCATCAGTACAAAGGTGATCGGATTCGGTGTGACCACGATCAGCGGCAGCCCGAGGTTCGCTTGAAGGACAACCTGCTGGGCGACAAAGGCTGCAGACATCACACCGATCGGATTCAGGCTCGAGCGAAAAGGCCCGAGCACCAATTTGCGCAGGCGAGGCAGACCGGCACGTTGGCGTTCGGGAACGTTCCAGCGCAAGCTGACCAATTGGCCGATCAATCGTTTGCTCAGTTCGTAGCCGGGGCTGAGAGCCGGTTGGATTTCAGCTTCTGAGGTGTTGACCCACAGTTCTCTCGGTCGCTGGGGGGTTTCGACGCAAATCTGCTCGAAACGTTGGATCAGACGCCACTGGCTCAGGGCATTGATCTCCAACGCCTTGGTCAAGGTTTCAGGCGTTTGATCACCCCCAGGGTTCACGCCATGGTTGAGCACCAGCACATCCAGATCTCTCAGCGTTGGATCGAGGGTCTCTTCCTTCCCACTGCACCAGCACACCCAATCCTGGGCCGACCGCAGGGGCGAAGGTGTCTCAACTCTGGCGCGGTGACTGATGCCAACCACCCAGGCGCCGCGAGCCCTCAACTGCTCGGTGAGCGCTCGCCCCAGTTCACCGTTTGCGCCGGTGATTCCCACCCGTTTTCCTTGCCATCCCTTGGCACCCACACCGATCTGAGCAGAGGTGTTGTTGGTCTGTGCCATCGCGATGAACTGGGGCATGCTTAAGGCACACCGACGGTATGACGTTGTCCGGCCTGTCCTGGGAGGCTCAGTTGGCGCTCTTCGCTCCCTACTGCGGGGGGCGTGAGCTGGAGCCATCCCTCCGGGAGGCGCTGGCCATGCTGCCGTCAGGGGAGTATGCCGGTGAACGACTGCTTGTCGATGCCCCCGCACATCGTTTTGTTCTGCGCTGGGATCGCGTGCAGGCTCCGCTCGAACCCTGTCGCTGTGTGCTGCTGTTTGCGGACCGTCCCGACGTGGATTACCGCTTCGAATGCCCCGCGCATCAGTTGCTGAGCTGGTTGATGGAGGGGCCGGTGCAGGGCCAAGAACGCGATCTCCCTGACGGGTTTTGGCAATGGCTGCTGCTCAGCAGGTTTGTTGACGACAGACCCCTCTAAATTGCAGAACAACCACCAATTTCCGCATGGGCTCCACGCTGCTGATCGGATCCTGCGAACCCTTCAGTGGCAAATCAGCCCTCGTCTTAGGGCTGGCCCGTCATCTGCTCTCGTCGGGGCAACGGGTTCGGTTCGGGAAGCCCCTGGCCACCAGTTTCGATTGGTTGCCTGAACAGGGTGTCCTGCCGGATCCTCTGATCGATGACGATGTGCGTTTTGTTGGTGAGACCCTTGGTCTTGATGATCAGGAGTTGATTCCATCGCTGCATCTCCTGTCGCCATCCAGTGCCGAAAGCCGTTTGGCGGGAGGGCTCCTATCCGCGGGTGATGGTCTGGATCATCTGCGCAAGCACCTTCTCAAATTCGACGGTGGGGTGACCCTCCTCGAGGCTGCCGGCAACCTCCACGAAGGCTTGCTTTACGGCTTGAGTTTGGTGCAGCTGGCGAATGATCTGGATGCTCCCGTGGTGCTAGTGCATCTCTGGCAGGACAGCTGCAGTGTGGATGCTCTGCTTGCAGCCAAGGCGCAACTGGGGGAGCGCTTGCGTGGTGTTGTGCTGAATGCAGTCACTCCTGATGACGTTGAACTGCTCGAGCGAGAAGTGGTTCCAGCCTTACAAAGGCTGGGACTCACTGTGTTTGGGGTGATGCCCCGCTCCCCCCTGTTGCGCAGCGTCACGGTGGGTGAGCTTGTGCGTCGACTGGACGCGCGGGTGATCTGCTGCCCAGAAAAGTTGGATCTTCTGGTGGAAACCTTGAGTATCGGTGCCATGAATGTGAACTCAGCGATGGAGTTCTTCAGGCGTCGCCGCAATATGGCCGTGGTTACTGGTGCTGACCGCACCGACATTCAGCTGGCTGCCCTGGAGGCCTCCACCCAGTGCCTGATCCTCACGGGCGCCGGCGAACCGCTCCCGCAATTGATCAACCGGGCCGACGAGCTGGAAGTTCCGTTGCTGAAGGTGGATCACGACACCCTGGCCACGGTGGAAGTGATCGAGCAGGCGTTTGGCCATGTGCGCCTGCACGAGGCGGTGAAAGCCACCTACGCCTTTCGCCTGGTCGAAGAGCATTGCCGTTTGAATGAGCTCATCCAGGCCGTTGGTCTTGCTTAATCGCTGCTAGTTTCAAGACACGCACGCGCGTCGTCATTGAGCCGATCACTCGATCTTCCTGCACTGGACAAGGTCGACACCCTTGCTCAGGAACTGGCCTTGCTGCAGGACAAGGGCCAGCGGCGCATTGCCATCCTTGGAAGCCGCCATGTCCCTGTGGTGGCCATTCACCTCATTGAATTGATTGCGCGCTCTTTGGCCCAAGAGGGACATTCCTTGGTGACCTCCGGAGCCCAGGGCGTGAATGCTGCCGTGATCAGGGGTGTGTTGGCTGTTGATGCCTCGAAGCTCACCGTGCTGCTTCCCCAAAGCCTGAGCCGCCAAGGACCTGAGATCCAGGATCAGCTCGAACAAGTGCTCCACCTCATCGAAAAGCCAGAGCACGACGATCTTCCGTTGCCAATGGCCAGCAGTCTCTGCAATCAGGACATCATCAGCCGCTGCGATCAGTTGATCTGTCTGGCCTTTCACGACAGCGAAACCTTGCTGGCAAGTTGCCGCAATGCTGAAGACATGGGCAAAGTGGTGAGCTTGCTGTACTTCGACTGAAGGTCAGCGCAGCGCCTTGATCGGCAGAACTTGAAGGTGGGTTCCGTCCCTTCCCATGACCAGAACCTGATCTCCGGCCGCTATGGCGTGCTCCAGGTCAAGCGAACTCGCGGCCCAGCTCTGGCCATGCCATCGCACCCGGCCTTCCCCACCAGGACTGATCGTGCCGAGGACCTCCGCGGTGTCTTCCTTCAGCAGGCGGCGAGCGGATGATGGCGAGCGCCTCGCTGACCAGCGGCTGATCCAGATGGTCCCCGCCACGGTGATCACCATGAAAAGGCTGATCTGAAGCCAGAGCGGCAGCGGGAGCAGAGCTGTCAGAACCGAAAGGCTCAGTCCTCCCAGCACGGCAACCATCAGCCCATCAAAGCCTGGTTGTGAGAGTTCGATCGCCAGCAGAAGCCCTGCCAGCAATAACCAACCCAGGGGGCCGACCAGAGGAGGCATCGCAGAGAACTGACTTCTCTCACTCTGGTCTCTATCGTCTGGGAAAACAAAAAAGTTCATGGAAGCTCTGGTTGGTTTGCCCGCTCTCGTTTTGTTGGCGCTCCTCGGCTCCGGCAGCGTCAAAGTGACCAGCGGCGGGCGATCCAGGTTGGTGGAGCGCCTCGGGAAATATGACCGTGAGCTCCAGCCCGGGCTGTCGATTGTGCTTCCTGTGGTGGAGAAAGTTGTGAGTCACGAATCCCTGAAGGAACGGGTGCTCGACATTCCTCCCCAGCTCTGCATCACGCGAGACAACGTCTCCATCGAGGTGGACGCTGTGGTGTATTGGCAGCTTCTGGAACACTCCCAGGCCTATTACGCCGTTGACAATCTCCAGGCGGCCATGGTGAATCTTGTGCTGACCCAGATCCGTGCGGAAATGGGCAAACTCGATCTCGATCAGACCTTCACCACGCGCAGTGAGGTGAATGAATTACTTCTCAGGGAACTGGATGAAGCCACCGATCCATGGGGCGTGAAAGTAACCCGGGTGGAGATGCGCGACATCAATCCCTCCCCTGGGGTGAAGCAGGCGATGGAGGCACAGATGACGGCAGAACGGGAAAAACGGGCAGCGATTCTGCGATCGGAGGGAGAAAAGGAAGCGCAGCTCAACGAAGCGCGGGGACGGGCTGAGGCCCTTGTGCTCGATGCGCGAGCCCAGAAGGAGGCTCTCTTGCTTGAAGCAGAAGCCCAGGCCAAGCAGCAGAGCGTGCTGGCGGAAGCGAAATCCCAGGCCGCTCTTGTTGTGGCCAAAGCCCTTTCAGAGAGTCCGCAAACAGAGGAAGCGATCCGTTTGATGCTTGCTGAGAACTGGATGGAGATGGGTCAGCGGATGGCTGACTCTCCCGCTGGCAGCGTGTTGATGGTCGATCCCCAGTCCCCAGCATCGTTGCTGGCGGCCTTGAAGCAATTTCAACAGGGAGATCGTTAAGCCGCTGCGATCAGGGCCCGCAGGCCCTCCAGATACAGAATTCCGGTGCAAGAAAGGGCCCCGGCCCAGCAGAGACCTCTCAAAGGCGGCACGTTGGCGATGTAAGCCGGCAGATACACCAGCCTGAGCACGGGTTGAAGCAGGGCCGCTGGCAGCGCAAGACCGCTCAGGGGCCCCATTTGCAGCACAGCAATCAGGGCCAGTAGTGCGGCGGGGGCGTGCAGGGTGAAGGCTTCGAAGCTGTTCTGATGCGCCCAGCTGGCCCGCTGTCCCCACGCGGGAAGGCGCTCGAACATCGCGCGGGGTGCCTTCATGTCACTCATGGTGAAATTGGCTTGGGAGCGAGCCGCGCCGAGGGGCACGATGCTGGCGATCACCACGCCGCCCGACAGCACCAGCGACCATGCATAGGGGGCGGCGGGTGTTTGGGTTAGTAGATCCATCAAGTTCACAATGAACAGCGCGATGGCTATGACGATAGGAATCGCTCGAATCGTCATGCGCCGTGCCCTGCTCCTTCCAGGTGTTGTCGCGTTGGGCGTTGTTGCCACAGCGATGCCTGCCGTCGCTGACGTCACTGTCTTTCGTCTCACCGGAGAGCAAGGCAATGGCTTGTTGCCTGGCAACGGAGAGTCCGGCAAGGGCTTTGCAGACAAAAAGGATTCATCGGCAACCGGTGGGCTGATTGATCCCAAAAGTCTTTATTACGACGCCAAGACCCGTACGCTGCACTTCGATTTCGCGTTTCAGGATCTTTCCAGTGGCGGTCTGTTTCTCCCCGCTGTGCATGGGGGGATTCACATCCATGGCCCCACACCCCAAGGCAAGCCTGGCGCCAATGTGGGCGTGCTTTACAAGCTCAACACAACAGACCAGTTTCAACCCACCCTCAAACTCAGCCGCGGTCCCTTGCCTGAAGGGGTTCGCGCTGGTCGCCTCACAGGATCCGTGCAGATCGAGTCCAAGGATCTCAAGGCTTTGTTGGGATCCCAGACCTATATCAATATCCACTCCAAGAAATATCCCAATGGAGAAATCAGAGGAACGTTGGTGCCCCAGCGCTAGGGTGGTCGCAGTGAAGATCTGAACGATGGCAACGTATTCCTTCGACGTCGTCTCTGATTTTGATCGTCAAGAGTTGGTCAACACTCTCGACCAGGTGCGACGGGATGTTGGCCAGCGTTACGACCTGAAAGATTCCAATACTGAGATTGAGCTGGAGGAGGCAGCGGTCGTGATTACAACTGCCAGTGATATGACGTTGCAGGCTGTTGAAGATGTTCTTCGCGCGAAGGCAACCAAGCGCAATCTGTCGTTGAAAATTTTTGATTTTCAAACGCCTGAGGCTGTAGGAGGTAACCGCGTGAAGCAGGTGGTGCAGTTGAAAAAAGGTCTTAGTCAGGAGCTGGCGAAGAAAATGAGCAAGATCGTGCGTGATGAACTGAAAAAGGTCACCGTTGCGATCCAGGGCGAGAGCCTCCGGGTGACCGGCAAGAGTAAGGATGATCTTCAGCAGGTGATTCAGTTATTGCGGTCTAAGGAGGATGAGCTGGATGTGCCTCTTCAGTTTGAGAACTATCGCTGACTTAGAGATTCAGATTCAACTGAACGCCTCCGGCCCAAATGCCTTGAACCTGGCCTTCACCGCCGGGATTGATGATCCACTGCATGACCGGTTGCAATTGCACTGTTTCAGACACATGGATTGAATAATTGAGTTCAATCACGCCTTCATAGGTCGCGCCTGGGGACAGGGTCGGGCTGAAACTCGTGCGGCTGACCCCAAGAGCGAGAACATCGAGTGGACGGTTGGGCAGAACCCCTTGAGACAGCCAACCCCCTCCCAGAAAGGTTGGAAACGGGTTGTTGTCGGGATCGAGGCTGAGGCTTCCCGCAGCCCAGAGTCGGTTGTCCATTCCCAGGGGAACGTCCAAGGGCCAGGTGAGTGAGCCGTAAATCCCACGATTCAGGCCTGACCCCATCCCTGGCGTCTGCGCCGATGGAAGCTTGGTGGAAGCGAGATAGCTTCCGAGTTGTGCCTCCGGTGCAGGCAGCATGCGCTCCACGGTGACGTGACTGTTGTTGAGGCGAATCGGTTCAAGAAGATCCTGGCGTGACCTCAGTGGATTGATGCTCCACTGCAGCGCCTGGACGCCTCCTTGCACCTGCGGCTGCTCAGGGTTCACGCCCAGGCTGGCAGCGATCGATGTTTCCGGATCGAGATGGAAATATCCATAGGCCAGGGAGCCCATCGTTTCTGAGTGGGCCGCCACTTTCACCCCAGGAGTGACGAAGGGATTGATCGGTAGACCCACCACCAGCAGGTTGAGGGTGTTGTTGAGCGTTGAGTTGATATAGGAATTCATCGCCGGTGTGACCAGAAAGTCTGGATCCATCGACAGCAAACCTGCCGATGCGCTCCACCAGCTTTCGCCGCGATTGCGCTCCACACTGGCGGCCGTGATCCAGGTTCCGACCGGGTTCACCAAGGTTTGCAGCGGGAATGCTGAGCCGAGCTCCGTGTTGAGGTTGGGGTTTCCTGCCTGATTGGTGAGTTCAAGATTCACCTGCCAGTGATCGAGCTCCTTCCAGTTTTTTTCTGGCTTGTTCAGGCCGCTGCCCAGGCTCAGTCCCACCACCGTGTTCTGAAACCAGCTGCTCGCCGATGGATTGAGGCCTCCTTGGATGCCTCCCATCGGTTCAGAGGTGAACTGAATGCTGAAGTCAACCCAATCTGGGAGCCCAAGTAACGGTTGCAGGAGGCCCGCTTCAACAGGTGCACCGAGCACCCCCAACACAATGGAAGTGCTGATGCCCTTGATCGCAGACCTCACCGGATTCAGGCGATTTCAGCGAAGGATTCGCGGAACGCCTGAAGCGTGGCTTCGATATCGCCATCGGAATGCGCCAGGGAGGTGAACCCTGCTTCGAACGCTGAAGGCGCCAGATAGACACCCCGCTGCAACATCGCTCGATGCAGCTTCCCGAAGCGCTCGGCGTCGGTGGCTTTTGCTTCTTCGAAATTGCGAACCGGACCCTCACAAAGGAAGAAACCGAACATGGCGCTGACGCTGCCACCGGTGATCGGCAGGCCGGCGGCTGACGCAGCTTCCTTGATCCCCGCGATCAGTTTCTCTGTGGTGGCCGTCAGCTTCTCGTACGTGCCTGGCTGACGGAGTAGTTCCAGCGTCTTGATGCCGGCAGTCATCGCCAGGGGGTTGCCGCTGAGGGTGCCCGCCTGATACATCGGGCCAGCAGGGGCCACCATCTCCATGATGTCGCGGCGTCCGCCGTAGGCACCCACCGGCAGTCCGCCACCGATCACCTTGCCCATGGTGGTGAGGTCGGGAGTGACACCAAAGTGCGCCTGGGCTCCTCCGTAACTGATCCGGAAACCGGTCATCACCTCGTCGAAGACCAGCAGCGCTCCATGCTCCTTCGTGAGTTCACGCAGGCCCTCGAGAAAACCGGGTTCGGGCTGGATGAATCCGGCGTTGCCCACGATGGGCTCGAGGATCACACCCGAGATGGCGTCTGGATTTTCAGCGAAGAGTTGCTTGACCGCTTCCAGGTCGTTGTAGGGGGCGGTGAGGGTGTTGGCTGTGGTGCTCCGAGGAACCCCGGGAGAGTCGGGGAGACCAAGGGTGGCCACTCCAGATCCAGCCTTCACGAGGAACATGTCGGCGTGGCCGTGGTAGCAGCCCTCGAATTTGATCACCTTGTCGCGGCCGGTAAAGGCCCGCATCAGGCGCAGCACGGCCATGCAGGCCTCGGTGCCGCTGTTCACGAAACGCACCATCTCCACGCTGGGAACAGCGTCGATCACCATCTCCGCCAGGGTGTTTTCCAGGGCGCAGGGAGCGCCGAAGCTCGTGCCTTTCTCAATGGCTTCCTGGAGAGCGCTGATCACCTCGGGGTGGGCATGGCCGCAGATCGCAGGCCCCCAACTGCCGATGTAATCGATGTATTTGTTTCCATCCACGTCCCATGCGTAGGGACCTTTGACCCGGTCGAAAACGAGGGGTTGGCCTCCCACCGAGCGGAATGCCCTCACCGGAGAGCTCACGCCACCGGGCATCAGCGCCTGCGCGGCACTGAACAACTCCTGGGAGCGGGTGGTGTTGAGGGTGGGTGCAGTCACTGGAGCGGTAGCCAATGGGCCTATGCAAACCGTGCAACATCCTGACCCAGGAACGGCCCAAATCGCTGGAACTGTGTCAGAAGGCTGGATTTGACATGTTTGCTTATTAGGTTGTTGACGTCTTGCAAACCGGGAGTGATTCACGACTGGGCCGCGCTTGAGCGAGATCTGAAGCGGTTTTTGGAGCCCAAGGCTGTGGTCTCCCGCCGAGAAGAACTGCTCGTTTACGACTGCGACGGGCTCACCATGGATCGCCACGCGCCGCCCCTGGCGGTGCTTCCGAAAAGCACAGACGAGGTGGCGGCCATCGTTGCGGCCTGTCATCGCCATGCCATCCCCTTCGTGGCCAGGGGCAGTGGAACCGGGCTGTCTGGAGGCGCTCTGGTGGAAGAGGAGGCGCTCCTGATTGTGACCAGCCGGATGCGCAGGATCCTCGCTGTGGACCTCAGCAACCAAACGATCACCGTGGAACCCGGTGTGATCAACAGCTGGGTGACCCGTGCTGTGGCCGGTGATGGCTTCTATTACGCGCCCGATCCCTCCAGTCAGGTGGTTTGCAGCATCGGTGGGAACGTTGCCGAGAATTCCGGCGGCGTGCACTGCCTCAAATACGGAGTCACGAGCAATCACGTGCTGTCGATGCGGGTGGTGTTGCCTGATGGTCAGGTCACGGAGCTCGGTGGAGCGCTTTCAGAGACCTGTGCCATCGACTTGCGCGGGGCGTTCATCGGCAGCGAAGGCACGCTGGGAATCGCCACGGAGATCACCCTGCGCCTGTTGCCAGCGCCCCAGGAGGTGGCTGTGCTTCTGGCCGACTTCCCTTCCATGGAGTCCGCCGGTGAGGCCGTACGGCGCATCACGGCCGCCGGAGTGCTGCCCGCTGGTTTGGAGATCATGGACCACACCTGCATCGCAGCGGTCAATGCCGCCTTCGCGGAGGAGGAATATCCCCCGGAGGCCGGAGCTGTTCTCCTCGTTGAGCTGGATGGCCAGTCCCTCGAGGTGAAGGACGCTGTGGCCCTGGCCATCACTCTTTGCCGCGAAGCAGGAGCAGGGGAGGTGCGCGAGGCTTGGGATGAGGCTGAACGGGCCAGGCTCTGGAAGGGCCGTAAAAGCGCGATTTCAGCTCTCGGGCGCCAGTGCCCCAGTTACTACCTGCAAGATGGCGTTGTTCCTCGAACCGCCCTCCCGTCCGTTCTGGCGGCGATCGACCGTCTCAGCGCTGAGCACGGTTTGGTGGTGGCCAACGTGTTTCATGCCGGTGATGGCAACCTTCACCCCCTGATCCTGTACCGGGCTTCAGACCCTGGTGTGAACGAGAAGGTGAAGACCCTTGGTGCCGCGATCATGGAGCTCTGCCTTGCCGCAGGCGGAAGCATCAGCGGAGAACACGGCGTGGGCAGCGACAAGCGCTGCTTCCTCGATCGCATGTTCAGCGAAGACGATCTCTCCACGATGAAACGGGTGCGTTTGGCGTTTGACCCCGACGGCTTGGCCAACCCCGGCAAGATCTTTCCCACGCCAAAAAGCTGTGGCGAATCGCAGCGGCGCGTTGTCGCCCTGGAACGCTCCGGTCGCCGGTTACCCGACGGGGCCGGCGTTTTTTAATCGATTTCAGGGTCCTCGTCGTCCTCGTCGAAGTCCCAAGCCAGATCCACCACCACCGGCGCATGGTCGCTGGGTTGCTCCCTGCCCCGCTCCTCTTTGTCGATGCTGCAGCTGCGCGCAAGCTCCTGAAGATCGCTGCTGATGTAGATGTGATCGATCCGCCAGCCGCTGTCGCGGTTCCAGGCTCCGCTGCGGTAGTCCCACCAGCTCCAATGTCCGCTGCCCGGTTCGAAGAGGCGGAAGGCATCGCCCAGATTGGAGCCGAGCACCTGAACCAAAGCCTTCCGTTCCGCCTCCGAGGCCATGATCCCTCCGGTGAGGCGTTCGGGGTCGTGGAGATCTCTTGCCTCCGGTCCGATGTTGAAGTCACCCACCACACAGAGTGGTTCATCCCTGGTTTCCGCAGCGCGCAGATAGCGCTCAAGGCAGCCCATCCAGTTCAGTTTGTAGCTGTACTTCTCCGAATCCAGGCTGGAACCATTCGGCACGTAGAGATTCACGACGCGGATGCCGTCCACCAGGGCGCTGATCACGCGCTTTTGCGTGCCGAGTGCTTCGGCATCCGCGTCGCCGGGCAATTCGCCCGTAAAGCCCAGGCGCACATCCTCGAGGGGCTGGCGGCTGATCAAGGCAACGCCGTTGTAGGACTTCTGCCCGTGGATGCTGAGGTGATATCCCCTCTCCTGGAAGGGCTTCAGCGGAAACAGAGGATCGTCAACCTTGGTTTCCTGAAGGGCGAGCACATCGATGGTGTTCCGATCCAACCAGCCGAGAACATGCTCCAGACGGGTCCGCACCGAATTGACGTTCCAGCTGGCGATCCGCACAGACCCTGTTGTTGATGGCCAACGACCCTTAGCATCACAGCCCTGGACCGGAGTCGACCCATGCCCTCCCTTCTGAATGGCGCAGTCCTGGCGGTGGCAGGTTCCGCTCTGTTGCTCGCTCCCTTGCCGGCGGCCGCGCAGACGTCTCTTTCCGAGACTGGGGCTGGTTTCAAGACGGATAACGACCGGGGCATCCTGGACACAACCTCAGGGACCAACAACGAGGGAACGGTGCTGGACGCCACCAATCCGATGCAGTTGATGCAGCGCCTCCGTCAGGCCACATCCCTCAATGACGCCACCGATCCAGTGGATGCGATCGATGCGGCCCTCAAGGCTCTTGAGCAGCCTGCTCCGTGATCGTCGAACCGCCAGCGCTTGACCTGTTGCGTGCTGCTTCCAAGGCCCAGCTCAGCCGGGTGGACGCCAACTTGCGCTGATCCAGACCGTTCTCACCTTTGAGATTTTCAGCCTGGCGAAGGAGGGTTAAGGCCTGGTCGCCCTCTCCTTGATCGCGCTTCAAAAGGGCTAATGCCAGCAACGGTTCAGCGCGGTCGGGGTTTTCGCTGATCAACAGCGCGTAGGTGGAGCGTGCGGCACTTGGGTCTCCAGCCTGACGCTGCAGATCCGCCAGCAGGAGGCCCATGCTCAGCCGCTGCTTGGGCGTGGATTGCTGGAACACCTGGTTCACCTCAGCCACCGCCGCTGGGACCTGTTTGGAGTTCAGGGCCAGAAGGCAGCTCAGTGCGATCACATCCGGATGGTTGGGATGCAGTGCGCGCAGGCGTTGCACCGTGAGCGCTGCAGCGTTTCGATCGCCTTGGCTGAGTTGAGTTCTCGCTAGGAGAAGCGACCAGCGCAAGTCGCGGGGATGCGCGGCCACATGTGCGCGGATCAGCGCAAGGCTTGCGCTGCTTGGCGCTGTTCTGCGCTGAGTTTTGCGATGGCTCTGGTGCGGCGTGATTCCGTGGTGCGCCACAACCCATCCGCTCAGCAAACTCAAGCCGACCCCAACCACCAGCAGAAGGGGAGTGCGGATGCGTTGGCTGCGGAGCCCTGGCACGGAAATGCGCAATCAGGGCCATAGTCTGAGGGGAATCCACGGCGCTGGCTAAAGTCGTCACGGGCGAGTGAATGCCCTGAGGATCGATGCGCGACCATCCCATTCCCGCGGTGACTGAGCCGCTTCAGTACAGGGCCATCGGTGTGGTGCGCGGTGAGTTCCGTGCGGATTCCGACGAGAAGTCCACGCGTGGACAGCTCATTGATGCGGATGGCCAGGCCCTGGAATGTGTGGTGCTCGGGCGGATGCTCACCTTGATGCGCCGTCATCTGGACATGAGCCAGCCCCACCTGTGGGTGGTGTATCCCCGCTGCCGAGACGAGGAGCATCTGCATCTTCAAATCGCCGGGATCTGGGAACCCAGCACACTGTCGCGTTCAGAGGATGCTGCAGGCAGTGCCCCCGCCGAGGACGCATTGCCTGAGGGTGATGACTACTTTTCCATCCGCGGGGAACTGATTTACACCAAAACCGAAACAGCGGATGTGGTGGTGAAGGTGCGTCAGCAACCCCGTGCCGATGGCTTTCGCCCTCTTCCCTTCAAGCTTCAGCTCAAGGGAGAGCTTGGGTTGGAGCATCTGCGCCATTTCGTCAGCCTCGATGTGCGCCGGCAGGGCCAGCTGCTTCAGATTGAATCGTCAGAAGTGATTGCGCCGATGCCCACCCGCGGCGGCAAGGGCCGCGGCGGGTCAGCTCGCCGCGGTGCCTCCAGCACGCGATCGGTCAGCAGCTGATGGAATCGTCGCCTGTCTCGGCCACCGCAGCGGGTTTGGCCGTTGCTGGCTGCACAGCCTTGGCTGTGTTCGGGCCGCTCGTTGGCTTGTCCCCGGCATGGATTGCCCTTCTGATCGGCGGTGGGTTGCTGGGGCTCACGGTGGATGCGTCCCAGCTGGAAGGGATGGGCGGTCACCTGGTGGCCGAAGCGCTGCCAGGGGGGAAGTCTCGCTTGCGCCGCGTGGCACGCCATGAGGCAGGTCACTGGCTTGTGGCCCGCGAGGAGCAGATGGGTGTGAAGCGTGTCTTGGTTGGAACGCGGGCATGTCTGGAGGCCGGTTTGCGCTGCAACGGGGCCACCGAGTTCACGCTTCCAGACCAGGCACGTTTGCCTCTCGAGGAGCTGCGCCGCTGGAGTCGGGTGCTGCAGGCGGGCATGGTGGCCGAGGAGTTGTTCGAGGGGACCGCGCGAGGCGGCGAGGACGACCGGGCTTTGCTCGGGCGGATCTGGGGGCTGTCCGGGCAAGACGTGGAGACAGCTCAGCGGGAGCAACGTCGGGCGCGGCGAGAGGTGGAGCAATTTCTGCGCCGCCAACGCGATGATCTTGAAGCGGTAGCCGAACGGCTGCTGGAGGGCCTGGAACCGGAGCCAGCATGACCTCCTTGTTTGTGGACTGTCCCACCGGTCTTGCCGGAGACATGCTGCTGGCGGCTTGCCTGGATCTCGGTGTTCCTGAGGCGGTGATTCACGAGCCGTTGCGGCAGCTTGGATTCGGCCATGCCTACAGCCTCAAGGTTGAGGAGGCGTCCAGCGGCGGGCTGCGTGGTGTGCGGCTCGTTGTGAAGGGAACGGAAGCGCAACCGCCCCATCGCCATTGGTGCGAGCTGCGGGAGCGCATCAACGGCTCCTCCCTGGCTGCGCCGCTGCGCCAGCGGGTTCTTGCGGTGTTCGAAGCCCTCGCGGATGCTGAAGCTGCGGTGCATGGCACCAACCCTGAAGCGGTTCATTTCCACGAAGTGGGCGCCATCGACAGCCTTGTGGATGTGGTGGGAGTGTGCGCTGCCCTGGAGCATTTGCAGGTCAGTTCCCTGCTTTGCACGCCCCCTCCTGCCGGTCGTGGCACCGTGGCCACGGCCCACGGCGTGTTGCCTGTTCCTGTTCCAGCGGTGCTGGAGTTAGCCCGGCGGCATGGGGTGACCTTGCGCTGCGGTGTGGAGTGGCCGGAGGCCGAGCTCACCACACCCACAGGGTTGGCACTCATGGCCTTGCAGGCTGATGGGTTTGGCTGGCCATCGGTGCTTGAGCCGTTCGCGACAGGGGTCGGACTGGGGCATCGCCAACTGGATCGTCCCAACCTGTTGCGTCTGATTCAGCTGCAGCCCGCTGCGCAGCCTGCGTTGGATCAACCCCAGTGGCAGGCGCTGGTGGTGCAGGAGGCCTGGATTGACGATGCCTCAGCGGAAGCCATTGCCTGGTTGGTGGCCCAGCTCCGCAGTGGTGGGGCGCTGGACGTGGCCTGTGCACCCATCCAGATGAAGAAAGGCCGGGCTGGCACGGCCGTGACCGCATTGGTGCGTGCGGAGCATGCCGAGGCGCTGCGGCAGATCTGGTGGCGGGAGAGTCCCACGCTCGGGCTGAGGGAACGGCAGCAGGGGCGTTGGGTGCTTCCCCGGCGACGGGGAACCCTGGTGACGTCCTGGGGAGACCTGGCGGCCAAGCAGACCCGGCGCCCGGATGGCCAGCTCGAGATCAAGCCGGAACGCGATGCTCTGCAGCAGCTGGCCGATCAAAATGGTTTGTCACCATCCCGTCTGCTCAGCCAGCTACGGCTGGATGCTGATGGCTTCCAGCCTTGTGAGGACTGGCGATGCTGAAACTGCAACGTTTGCAAGGGGCTGTCTCCTTGCCTGGGGGGTTGAAGCTGTGGGTGACCCTGCTGACGCTTTCGTTCGTGGCGTGGGCGTTGCAGGGGCATTTTGCAGGGCTGCGCAGCCTCACGATTTCAGCCCTGGGCTGGTGGTGGCTGATGCTGGCCCTCGGGCTCAGCTGGCTCAGCCTCGTTGTGAATGCCCTTAGTTGGAGAGTTCTGGTGCTCTGGCTGGGACATGGCACCGGTGCCACCCCCCTGGTGCCCCTCTATCTCAGCAGCAATCTGCTCAAGTACCTCCCCGGTGGGATCTGGCATTTCGTGAAGCGCGTGCGGGCACTGGGTCCTTCCATCGGGACGGGCCCGGCTCTGGTTTCCGTGTTGCTCGAACCGATGGTGATGGCTGTCGCCGCCCTGCTCTGGGTTCCCTTCGGAGGGTTCCAGGGGGGGCTCGCGCTCCTTGCCCCCCTGCCTGCCTTGCTTCTCCTGCCGCGCTGGCGAGAGCCGCTGTTGCGCCGCCTCGAGCGCCAGCGGCTGCGCCAACTCAATCGGGTGCAGGACGAGGCGTCAGCTCCTTTGGCAGAACCTGAGCAGTACGGAAGCGGCCGTGATGGCTACCCCTGGAGCCCCCTGCTGGCGGAGCTGCTGTTCGTGGCCTGCCGCTTTTCCGGATTCTGGGCTTGTTTGCAGGTTTTCGGCCTCCATCAAGTGCTGCCGATCACCGAGTGGTTGGCGGCCTTCGCCCTGGCCTGGACGGCCGGGCTGGTGGTGCCGGCGGCCCCGGGAGGCCTGGGCGTCTTCGAGGCCGTGCTTCTGCTCAGGTTGGGGCAGTCGGTTCCTGAGGCGCCGCTGCTGGCGGTGGCCTTGAGTTATCGCCTGGTGGCCACCCTGGCGGATGTGCTCGCTGCCGCTGGTGTGTGGGCAGACAGGGCTCTGAGCAAGCGTTGGCTGGTGACCAAGTCTTAATCGGTTCCTAGTGCCGATCTGTGGTGTCCTTCGCAAGGTGGGGACGTCGCGGTTTGGGCATGTCGA
This sequence comes from Synechococcus sp. CS-197, assembly GCF_025128215.1. Lineage (NCBI taxonomy): Bacteria > Bacillati > Cyanobacteriota > Cyanophyceae > Synechococcales > Synechococcaceae > Synechococcus > Synechococcus sp. CS-197. The sequence continues at coordinate 248,756 of NZ_JAHLZC010000017.1, forward strand.
AACATTCTGTTCAAGCACACATCGAGGACATTCCCCGTTGGGAGGATGGATCGCCACTGGCCAGTCCTCCTCTGTCTGGGATGCAATGGCTGGTCTGGTCTCTGGCCACGGCAGGGAAGTTTTTCGAGGGCATGATCGTGTTCATGCAGGGGGTGGGTTTGCCCCTGATCTCCAGGGACTTCGGCCTCAGTGATCTCGACAAAGGCTTTGTGACCGCCGCCACCTTGGCCGGCATCCTCTTCGGCGCACTGTTGCTGGGCGGACTGGCGGATCGCCTCGGGCGCAAGCCCGTGTTCATCGGGGAGATGGTGCTGCTGCTCGTGGCCTTGATCGCAGCCGCGACGGCACCGTCCAAAGAGATCCTGATCTTCAGTCTGTTTGTGATCGGCCTGGCGTTGGGCGCCGACTACCCAACAGCGCATCTTGTGATTTCAGAGAGCATCCCCTCTGCCATCCGCGGGCGGCTGGTGCTCGGTGCCTTCAGTTTTCAGGCCATCGGCGCGGTATTGGGCACGGCGATCGCGGCGATCATCCTCAGCGCGATGCCCAGCGTGAACGACTGGAGACTGTTCTTCCTTGTTCCGATCGTTCCGGTGGCGGCGGTGGTGTGGGGACGGTTCTTTTTGCCGGAAAGCAGCCACTGGCTTGTCAGTCGTGGGTTGCCGGAGAAAGCGGAGAAACAGTTGCGCAAGTTGCTGAACCGTCAGAACCTCAGCCTCGTCAGCGTGGACCGTCTTCAGGAGGTCGCCCCGCAGCAGCGCAGTCGCGATTGGGTGAAGCTGTTCCGCGGCAAATACCTTCGCGCCACGATCCTCACGTCCATTCCCTGGTTCCTCCAAGACCTTTCCACCTATGGGATCGGCATTTTTACGCCCGTGATCATTGCCATGGCCTTCGGGGAAATGAACCAGGCAACCACCGTGGGTGATCTGATCCAGAACGACATGATCGGGGCCAAGGGCACGGCCTTGATCGATGTGGGCTTCCTCTTGGGGATCGCCGCCGCCATCGTTCTCGCTGACCGCTGGGGGCGTATTCCGCTTCAGATCACCGGTTTTATTGGTTGTGCGGCCGGCTTGCTTCTGGCCTCCCTCGGTGGTGCGGGTGGCCACACCAACCTCACTCTCACCGTGGCTGGATTCCTGCTGTTCCAGTTCATGACCAATCTCGGCCCGAATGCCACCACCTATCTGATGGCCGGTGAGGTGTTCCCCACCAAGATCCGCGGGCTTGGCGCCGGCTTTGCTGCGGCGTCGGGCAAGGTGGGAGCGGTGCTGACGGCGTTCTTCTTTCCCACACTGATCCAGATCTGGGGAACGGAGAAGGTGTTGGCTGTGCTGGTGATCACGTCCCTGCTGGGTGCAGTGATCACCTGGCTCTACCGCATCGAACCCAAGGGCCTGGATATGGAGAGCCTCTGAGATGGACACACCGCCGATGGCCGCTCAGGTGTTGCCCTGCCCGCTCGGCGCTGGTTGGGAGCTGCTGCGCACGATTCCTCTGCCGCGCACGGGCTCTGATGGACTGCCGATGGGGGGCTTCTCAGCGGCGGCCTATGACCAGAACGAAGATCGGCTCTGGCTTCTCAGTGATGCCCCGCGAGGGCATCTGGTGCCGTTCAGCGGTTTGCGCGCCCAGGTGAGAGGGCGAGGGGCTCTGCGCGCTGGCCCCCGCTTGCTGCTCAGGGACGGCGAGGGTGCGCTGTTGCCTGAGGGGTTTGATGGTGAAGGATTGGTGCTCGCCGGAGACGGGGCCTGGATCGTCAGTGAAGGCCGCCGCACCCCGGAGCGGCGCGCGAGGCTGCAGCGTCATTCCTTGCGCAACGGTCGTCTCCTGGAGGAGCGCTCGCTTCCCGCAGCCTGGCAGGAGCGGCCTGGGCAGGGATTGAAGGCCAACAAAGGGCCTGAATCGCTCACGCGCACACCGGCCGGTGATCTGGTTCTGGCCGCAGAAGCTCCCCTGCTGCAGGACAGCGCTGTCGATGCGCAAGACCTGGTGCCCCTGGCGGTTCAGGTCAGCGGTGAGCCGCCGCGCCCCCTGGGGCGGATCGCGCTCGGTCCGGCTGGGGCCGCGGCATCCCGTTCCCTGGGGCTCACGGAGCTGCTGGCGTTGGACGCTCCTCCGGCCCTGCTGGCCCTGTTGCGCAGTTACACGCCGCCCCAGCGTTGGACTGCCCAGCTGCAGGTGCTGCCCCTGCCCGCGTCGCCTCTGAAGGCAGCGCCGCCCTTGGCTCCCGCCTACGGCTGGGATCTGCTGAAGGCCGGGTTGCCCGCGGATAACTGGGAGGGAATGGCCTGGGGGCCCCGGCTCGCGGATGACCGGGTCGTGCTTGTGCTGGTGAGTGACGACAATTTCAATCCGCTTCAGCGAAGCTGGGTGTCGCTGCTGCTGCCGCGTCGCGGCTCAGGCTGCCCGTCCGGTCGCTTTCAGTTTTGATCATGGCTCTGCGTCGCCGTTCCGTTCTTGCGTTGCTGGGTCTGGGCGCTGCCGGTGTGGTGGGAGCCCGGCCCCGGGGGCAGACCGCTGCGGCCGCCGATTCGGCGCTGCCCGCTCCTCAGGCATGGCCCTTCAAGCCCGTGCCAACCCCCCTGCCGGTGGACAGTGACGGCCTGACGGCTGCGCAGCAGCAGCAGGTGTACCGGCGCATCGCGGTGGAGGACCGCTTGGTGGTTCCCGAGGGGTATCGCGCCGATCTGATCGCCGCCTGGGGGGATCCCATGCCCCAGGGGCGCTTCGGTTTCAACAACGATTACCTCGGCTTTGTGTCCCGCGGGCCGGAGGAGGCTTTGCTCACGGTGAATTTCGAATACATCAGTGCCTTGCCCTGGACCGAGGGCTTCCGGGAGGTGGTCGGCCGGCCTCTGCCCTGGACACAACTGGTTTCCGCTCTGGCCTCCCGTGATGGGGTGATCGATTGCACCGCCCTGCAGGGCAATCAACGCTTGTTGGCTCTGATTCGCTCCGTGAGTGATGAAGCCATGGCCGATCTCGGGCTGGGGGTGATCGCGATCAGCCGCAAGGGCGACGGCCAGTGGGTGCGCCGCAGTGATCCCGTGGAGCGGCGGGTGGATGGTCTGGCTGGCTTGGTTGATCCCTCCCAGCGTCTGCAAAGCACCGGGCCGGCGGCCGCGGTGTTCCGCCGCGCTGAGCGGATGGGCTACGACGACGGTCTCGGCGATCAGGTGATCGGCACCTTTGCCAACTGTGCCGGTGGCACCACGCCCTGGGGCACGGTGCTCAGTGCGGAGGAGAACTTTCAATCCCAGGTGCCGGAGCCGGTGTACGCCGATGGCAGTGCGGTGTCGCCCTCGGAGCGCCCCTTCGTTTGCCGGCAGACCCGGCTGGGGGGACTGGGCAATGTGTATGGCCTGGCGGGTAACAAGTACGGCTGGATGGTGGAGATCGACCCTGCAGCCCCGGACACCCCCGTGCGCAAACACACGGCGCTGGGGCGTTTCCGCCACGAGGCTGTGGCGCTTCGCGCCGAAGCCGGTGCTCCGCTGCGGGTGTATTCCGGTTGTGATCGCCGGGGCGGCCATCTCTACCGTTTTGTGAGCGCTGATCCCGTTGCAACCCCGCGCGATCCAGTCAATTCGCGGTTGCTCGAGAACGGTGAGCTGCAGGTGGCCCGCTTCCATGCGGATGGCACCGGTGAATGGCTGCCCCTGCGTGCGGATGCACCGGTGCAGCCGTTCCTGCCCAGCCGCTTCACCCAGGCGGGCCTGAGTTGCCCGGTGGAGCTTCCCCATTCCGATCGCCGGCGTGCCGGTGCGGAGTTCTTTCGCGAGGATGCCGCGGTGCAGGCCTACGCGAAGCGCTTCCCCACCCTGGGCAGTCTCTACGCGGGGGAGGGAGAACTCCTTCAGGGAGCGATCCTGGTGGATGCCCACCTGGCGGCTCGAGCGGCCGGGGGAACGCCCACCGCTCGTCCGGAAGACACGGAGATCGATCCCTTGACGGGTGACCTGCTGGTGGCCTTCACCTCGGGCTATCCCAGCACCACCGGTGGCCCCGATCCCGCCATCTTCCGCGGGCCCAACGGGGAAGCGATCTGGGGCCATGGCTGGGTGATGCGCCTGTCGGACGATCCGGCCCGCAGCGGCGAGGCCAGTGGTGGTGCCTTCCGTTGGCGCATGGCGGCCACGGGTGGTGAACCCTGGGCTGGTGGTTTGGGCTTCACCAATCCCGACAACCTGGCCCTGGATGGCCAAGGCAATCTCTGGATCGTGACCGATCGCTCGGCCAAATCGTCAGCGAGCGATCAGTTCGGCAACAACAGCTGCTGGTTTGTGCCTCGAAGCGGCGACAGTGAGGCCGAACAGGCCGCCTGCTTCGCGACCGGGCCGATGGAATGCGAGCTTTGCGGACTGAGCCTGGATGACCAGGAGCGGGCCCTCTTCCTCGCCATTCAGCACCCTGGTGAGGTGCACGGCGCGCGCGGGCCCAGGGATCAGGAAATGCAGGTGCACACCCTGCGAGATCGCGATGGAGGGGTGATCGAACAGTTGCGCACGGTTGCGGTGGGCTCGAACTGGCCCGCCCAGGCACCCGGTCGACCGCCCCGCCCTGGGGTGGTGGCGGTGCAGCGACGCAACGGTCAGCCGCTGCTGGAGGGCTGATCTGTTTCCCGACTGAGCTTGGGAATCAACGCTGTTGACGCGAGCAGGCCCAAGGTGAGGATCATCAGGGCCGGCCAGAGGGCGGCGGCGAGGCGCTCGTCACTGGCGTACTGAAACACCCGGATGGAGAGGGTGTCGAAGTCGAACGGACGCACCGCCAGGGTGAGGGGGAGTTCCTTCACGGTGTCGACGAAAACCAGAAGGCTTCCCACGAGCAGCGGCCCGCGCAGCAGGGGCAGATGCACGCGGCGGAGCACGGCGGGCCAGCGCAGACCCAGGCCGGTGGCCGCTTCATCCAAGTTGGGCGAGAGCCGTTCCAGGGCGGCGTCCAATCCCCCTTTGCCCACAGCCAGAAAGCGATCGCTGTACCCCCAGAGCAGCAGCAGGATCGGCGAGAGTTGCCAGGGGCCGCCCAGCAACAGCAGGGCCAGGGCCAACACGGCTCCGGGAATGGCATAGCCCATTCCGGCAAGAAAGGTCACGCTTCCGAGCCAGCGGGAGCGACTCCAGCGTTTGGCAATGGCGAGCAGCAGGGCCGCCAGGCCCGTGAGCACCGCGGCGGCGAGACCGAGGGAGAGGCTGCGCGCCGTGAGCAACAGCAATTCCGGCTTCCAGCCCGCGGCCAGTTGCCCCAGGTTTTGGCTGGCCCAGAGCAGAGGGATCCCCACGCTCAGCAGTGGCGGGATTCCCCCGAGCACCTGGGCCAGCAGGGCCCGGAGCCCCTCCAGCTGCCAGGCGGGCGATTCGCCGCCGGCCACCCCTTCCGCCCAACGGCGGCTACGCCGGCGCAAGCGCCGTTCTCCGAACACCAGTAGCATCACGATGCTGAGGGTGATCAGTGCCAGCCCCACAGCACCTGCGGGATTGCCATCCATTTGCCAGGCCTGCAGGATTCCGGCCGAAAGACTGGGAATCCCCAACAGCTGAACGGCCCCGTAATCGTTCACCACTTCCATCCCCATCAGGGCAATGCCGGCGCCGATGGCTGGCAGGGCCATGGGCAAGGCAATGCGGCGGAAGCTGTTCCAGGGCCCGACACCGAGGCAGCGGCAGGCCTCGAGTTGCCGACGCCCGCAGATGGTGAAACTTTCGGTGCTCAGCAAGAACACATAGGGGTAGGTGCTGAGGGCCATCACGGCCACCCCCCAGCTCAAGCCATGGATGCGCAGGCCATGCAGGCTGCCCAGATCCACCAGCGTGGCGGCCAGTAAATAGGAGGGACTGGCCAGGGGCAGCAACTGGGCAATCTTCAGCCAGCGCCGACCCGGGAAGCGGCAGTTGGCCAGGAGCCAACCATTCACGGTGCCAAGCAGACCTCCGGCGATGCCAGTGCCAAGGAGAAGCACAAGGGTGCCGCGCAACTGGCTGACGCCGTCGGAGCCGAGGCTGGCGTTGCCGTTTCTGAGCCCCTGCAGGCCCTCGCCAATCAGCCCGAGCACCGGAAGCAGCGCCAGCACTGCAATCAGCAGGGCACCGGCCACCAGCAAGCGCCGGCCCGGCACCCACCGGCTGCCCCGAGGGCTGATGCCCTGGGGCAGGGGACAGGTAATGGAGGGACTGACGCTCTTCACTCCTTGATCATTGCCAACCGTTGGCACTCATCAGTTCCACAGCTTTGCCATTGAGTTCACCGAGGCGAGCGGCCGACACATCAGCCTGGCGGAAGGGGCCCCAGGCCTTGAGCACCGGATCGTCTCCCATGCCCTTGATGGGGTACTCGTGGTTGGCCGCGGCGTAGCCCCCCTGGTTTTCGCTGGCGACCAGGAAGGCCAGGAAGCGGGTGGCGGCTTTGGGGTTGCGACTGGAGCGGGTCACACCGCCACCGGTGATGTTCACGTGAACCGGCTCGGGCCAAACCACGGTCACCGCTTCGCTGAGCTTGCGGTCTGCTTCCCCTTTGTCGCCAGCCTGGAGACGTCCGAGGTAGTAGCTGTTGGCGAGCGCGACACCGCACTTGTTCTGGGCCACGGCCCGAATCATTGGGGTGTCACTGCTGAACACCGGTTGGGAGAGATTGGCGACCATGCCGCGGATCCACTGGGCGGTGGCCTCTTCTCCATCGCGATCGAGCATGAAGGCCACCAGCGATTGGTTGTAAACGCTGCGGCGGTTGCGCAGGCAGAGGCGGCCTTTCAACCCAGGATCAGCCAGCTTCTGGTAGCGATCCACCTCCTCGGGTTGCACTGAGGCGGTGTTGATCATGGGGGTGCGCAGCCTGCGGGTGAGTCCGAACCAGCGTTGCTTGGGATCGCGCAACGCCGCGGGCACCGCCGCATCCAGTTCCTCGGAACGCACGGGTTGAAACAGATCGAGATCGGCGGCCTGATCCAGGCGTGCGGCATCAGCAAGGATCAGCACGTCGGCAGGTGAGGTGTCGCCTTCGGTGCGCAGCCGCTGAATCAAGGCGTCATCCTTGGCCTCCAGCAGCTTCACCTTGATGCCTGTTTCGGCGGTGAAGCGGTCGTAAAGCCTCTGATCGGTGTTGTAGTGACGGCCGGAATACACGCCGATTTCAGACTGCTGGCCCTGTTGGCTGCAGGAGGCCAGAAGGGTTGTCGCTGTCAGGAGCAGGGGCAGGCCAGCGACTCGGCCGCGTTTCAAGAGCTGGGGAAACTTGCGCATGGCGTTGTGACTAAATGAATTTGAGAATCATACGCAATAAGTGCGCGGTCTTTGGTTGTTGGGCTCTGGGCTCGCGCCAAGCCATAAAAAAAACCCCGCTGGTGGCGGGGTTCGCTCAAGTTTGTGACGGGTGATCAACGGTCGCTGCGCCGCACCGGAATGGGCACAAGGGTGGGCTCCATCAAGCCGCCGCCGCCGTTGTCATCGTCGGAATCAAGGAGAAGCCAGAAGGCCAGCCCAAGAGCGATCAGCAGGCTGCCCGCTGCAAGAAGTTCCACCATTCCTTCTCCACGTTGGTTGTCAGCCTAATCACATTGGCCGAAAGTGGTGCAATCAGCCGAAACCTTGCCCGGCGTCCTTGGCAACGCAGGCCTGGAGTTGGTTGCGCAGGGTGTCGTGGTCGAGATCGCGACCGATGAGCACCAACTGATTCTTGCGCTCTCCAGTCCAGTCGCTGTCGTCGATGGAAAAGCGCTTGCCAGCTAAATGGAACACGTGCCGCCGTTCACTCTCGTTGAACCAGAGGATGCCCTTGGCCCGGAACACGCTGTCTGGAAGCTGATTATCGAGAAAGTTCTGGAACTTGCGCAAGCCGAAGGGGCCGTCACTGCGGAAAGACAGGGAGGTGAAACCTTCGATCGCGAGGTGATCCGCCGACTGATGGTCGTGACCGTGGTCATGATCATGGCTATGCCCGTGATCATGGCTGTGTCCGTGAGCGTGGCTGTGCCCATGGTCATGGCTGTGATCGTGGTCATGGTTGTGGTTGTGGTCGTGATCCTCAGCAGCGCTGACCACGCGATCCGATTCGAACAGGCCCACGCTCAGGAGCAGCGGAAGGGGAACCTCCCCCTTTTGCGAGCGCAGAATCCGCGCGTCGGTCTTCACCTCCCGCAGGGTGCTCTCAATGGACTTGAGGCGCGCTTCATCCACCAGGTCGGTTTTATTGAGGAGAAGGATGTCTCCATAGATCACTTGGGAGCGCCCCACTTGGCTGGCGAGCGTCTCCTCGCCGAAATTCTCCGCATCAATCAGCGTGATGATCGAGTCAAGGCGTGTTTGATCCCGCAGTTCGCTGCCAAGGAATGTCATGGCCACGGGGAGGGGATCGGCCAGCCCGGTGGTTTCCACCACCAGGTAATCCAGGTCTTTGGATTGCTCGAGGATGCGATCAACCGTTTCGAGCAGCTCGCCATTGATCGAGCAGCAGATGCAGCCGTTGCTGAGCTCGACGATGTCGTCGCCGGAGCTCACCACCAGATCGTTGTCGATCCCGATCTCTCCGAATTCATTCACCAGAACGGCTGTCTTGAGGCCGTCCTGGTTGGTGAGGATGTGATTGAGCAACGTGGTTTTTCCAGCTCCGAGAAACCCAGTGAGAATGGTCACTGGCACGGTGCTGGCCGGCTGAGCTGTGCCTGTCATTCAGGGATCTCTGCGCTTGCCACCATCGTGGCAGCTGTCAGCAAAGGGCGTCGATGGACCGGGCCAGCTGAACATCCAGATCACTCAGCCCGCCCAGGTCGTGGGTGGTGAGTTCGATCGACACCCGGTTGTAGACGTTGCTCCAGTTGGGGTGGTGCTGCATCGCCTCGGCCAGCAGGGCCACCCGCGTCATGAAGGCGAACGCTTCGCTGAAATCCTTGAATTGCCAGTTCCGCTTCAAACGCCCAGCCTCAACCTGCCAGTGAGGCAGGGTGTTGCTGAGCGTCTCGCGTTCGCTCTGCGGCAGTAGGGAGGCCATGAACTCGATCTGATCCTGAAGTCACCCCTAGCGTGGCTGGGAAGGAGTGCGTTGGAACTTCGGGTGAACAACATGGTTCAGAGGTTGTTGATCGCACTGCTGATTCCGGCGGCCTTGGTGGTGGCAGCCCCCCGCGGGCAGGCCCAGAGGGTCGTGAAGCGCATCGCCAGTGAGTGCCCGATGGGATACATCGATATGGGTAATGGCAAGTGCAGTGCCTTGGGGTTGATGACCTACACCCTCAGGCCGGCGATGGGGGAGGACTGTCCGGCAGGCTGGATGGATGTGGGTGGTGGCTATTGCCGCCGGGACTGATGGCTGAATGACGCGCGACGTTCCTTCCTCGGCCTGGACCTCGCTGGGTGATTACCTCCGGGAAACGCAGCTGCTGGGCTCGATCCAGAGCACGCTCTACTGGGACCAGAACACACGGATGCCCAGCGGCGGTGCGGCCTGGCGCGGTGAACAGCTGGCTCTTCTGGCCCGTCAATTGCACGCGCGCCAAAGCTGTGAGCGTTACGCGGCCTTGATTGGGGAGGCGCGGCAGGCCTGGCAAGCGTCGTCTGAACAGACCTCTGAGGCGGAGCGGCTTGCCCAGGCCAGGAATCTGGATCTGTTGGAGCAGGAGTTGCACAGGCAGCAGGCCCTCGATCCCGATCTGGTGTCGGCGATCGCCGTGGCCAAGTCGGAGGGTTACGAGTGCTGGCAGCAGGCCAAGGCTGCCTCAGCGTTCGACCAGTTCGCTCCTTCCCTAAAGCGCATGGTGGCTCTTCGCCAGGAGCAGGCGCGCCAGCTGGCGGAACCTCGCTCCTGCTGGGAAACCCTGGCCCAGCCCTTTGAGCCCGACCTCACCCTCGCCAGGCTGCAGGAGCTGTTCGCACCGTTGCGCCAGCGCTTGCCTGAACTACTCGGCCAGCTCCAGGGCGGGCCGCGGCCCACCGCGTTGAGCTGGGATCTGGAGGCTGCCACCCAGCAGGATCTCTGTGATCAGTTGCTCAAGTGTTGGGGACGGGACGAATCAATCACCTGCGTGGCGGCTTCGCCCCATCCCTTTTCGATCACCCTGGGGCCACGGGACTTCCGGATCACAACCCGGGTGGTTGCTGGACAGCCCCTCTCCTGCTTTCTGGCCACCGCCCATGAGTGGGGGCATTCCCTCTATGAGCAGGGCCTGCCCCCCTCCAGCCACCAATGGTTTGCCTGGCCCCTTGGCCAGGCCACGTCGATGGCGGTGCATGAAAGCCAGTCGTTGTTCTGGGAAAACCGGGTAGCCCGCAGCCAGCCGTTTGCCGAGCACTGGTGGCCGCGTTTCGCCGCTGCGGGAGCACCGATCGCCAACGCCATCGATCTCTGGCGAGCCATGAATCCGATGGCACCCGGCTGCAACCGGGTGGAAGCGGATGAGCTCAGCTACGGCCTGCACATCCTGATCCGCACGGATCTGGAACTGGCCTTGCTTGAGCAGGGGCTGGAGGTGGAAGCGCTTCCGAGCGAGTGGAACCGCCGTTACGGCGAACTGCTGGGGGTGACACCAGCGGACGACGCTGAAGGCTGCCTGCAGGATGTGCACTGGAGCGAGGGCTTGTTCGGCTATTTCCCGTCGTATCTGCTGGGCCATCTGATCAGTGCCCAGATCAGTGAAGCCATGGAGACGGCGATCGGGGCACCGGAAGAGCATGTGCGCCGGGATGATCTCCAGCCTGTGCTCAGCTGGCTGCGGGAGGCGGTGCATCCAATCGGCCGGGCGCTCAACGCCGAGCAGCTGGTGGCCAGCGTCACAGGACGCCCTCTCTCGAGTGAACCGTTCCTGCGCTATCTGGAATCCAAGATCGAGCGGCTGCTGGCGTTGTCTTGAAGAGAGCCCAGCGTTAGCTCAGATCTGGCGTGATGCTGAAGCTGAGAATCGGTTCTGGCGTAAAGGCCTCGGTGCCTGGAAATGTGTTGGGCAGATAGGAGGGAATGCCCAAGAGTTCAACATCAAGAACGCCATCGGTGCCGATGGCAAAAGCGGCGTAATTGAAGGTGTCTGGAGAGTGAAAATCAGCCGGTGAACGGTCGATGTCGGCATCGGGATTGCCCGCACGCCAAACATCGTGAAGTCCTGGATAGGCCGGGTCTAGCCCGAGCGGATCCACGCCGAGCTCCCGTTGGGTGTCAGCGATGAAATCTGAAATCTGCTCAATGTTGGCGTAGGAGTGATCCGTGATCACATCGGGGCCACCGGCCCCCATGGGCCCTGTCACCATCGAGAACACCCCGGGCAGTTGCTGCATCTGCTGAGGGTTGGCTGGATCGGGCGCGTAACGCACCTCATTCACACGCACGAGATGCTGGTCGGATGCCAGGAACACAACATTTCGGATGTTGTTGTCAGCGATGAAACGGAGGATTTCATCGCGTTCCGATCGATAACCACCAAACCAACCTTTCCCGTCATCAAAGAGGTTGAGGTTGTAGAAATCGGGATTGTCTGCAGCGGCAGCACCGCTGGCTTCAATGAAGGCACCCGGTGGTGCAACCTGATCAATCGGCACGCTTGTGCTGATCACGGTCCAGGTGGTTCCGTTGGCCTGACCATCGAGCAGCGTTTGCTTCAACCAGGCGAGTTGCGTGGCGCCGAGCATGGTGCGGGCGGGATTGTCAGCGCGCTCTCCACTGTCATCACTTCTCTGGTCTGGAAGGTAGAGCCTGGCGTCTCGATAACTGCGGGTGTCGAGGTTGATCGCGAGTGCATGGCGCCCCCACTGCCGGGCGTTGTAAAGCTGTCGGGTGCCGTGGCTGCGGGGATCGTCGGGTGCGTCGATCAGCGGTGGGTCAATCGGCTGGTAGTCGATGAAGGCTTGCTGGATCGTGCGGAAGCTGGGCAGCTGATTCACGTAGCGGCCGCTGGTGTTCACGTCGTCACTGGTTTGACTGCTTCCGCCGCGGGGACGACCGCCCTGCGTTTCCGGCAAGGCGGCGAGTGAGGCGGGCGCGCCGCCACTTTGCAGCTGGCGATTGCCCGTTTCATGGTTATCCCAAGTGGTGAAATTCCCCTGCGCTGCATAGAAATCACTGAGGCTTGGAAAGGGATTGGTGTTGCCATCAATCAGCTCGGAAACAGGTTGATGGGTTTCCCGATACTTCGTGTAGTAGTCCTGTAGAAGTCTGTTCTGGGTGATTTCTCCTCTCACGGCAAGTTCAGAGGCACTCACTGCGGGAGAAAGATCAGACGCTGTTTCGTAAATGGTGTCGCCGTTATTGAAGAAAAAGTCAAAGTCTTGCTCAACCAGGTTCTGCATGGCCAGGTAAGGCGCAAACAGCCCATCTGCGTCGCCGGAATGGCCGAAGCGCACGGCCACATCGGCTTGCCTCTCCGGCGTGGTGGAGAGACGGCCCACGCGACTGATCATGGTTCTTGATCTTGGGTCGATCGTGGTGCGCATGGTTGGGTTCGGTTCGTCGAGCGAAGACAAAACAACACCGAAGTTGGAGGGCATCCAATCCTCTGGATCCCTGCCTCTGAGCCCGGAAATCATCCCCAACATCGTGAGGATCGGAGTGGAATATTTCCAGCGGTAGAAGTAATCTGTTCCTGGGCTCAGACCATCAACCTCGGTTTTGGCGATGTGATCACGGGCAGGGTCGGTTTTAACGTCCTTCCGGGCGATCACATTGCGGAATTGCTCGTCTGTGGCGATTTCAAGAATCAATGGAATTGCTGTGCTGGTTTGGCCAGACGCATTCCTTCTCCTCACAGCACCGTTCTTGATCCTTGGACGGCCACCTTCCTGATTCATCAGGGAACTGTTGCTCTCCACCCGCGTCCAGAAAATGGCTGATTGCTGCGTTGCATCACCGGCTGCCACTCCTGTGAAGGCGGTCATCGTTCAGAACATCGATGTTTGAAACGTAATGACCGAACACTGATGCTGCTGTGTTTTGCGCGTCATGGAACCGTGACGGCAGTGCGGAAGCAGGCAGCGACAAGGCAGCGGCTCGCAGGCTGTGGCTCCCTAAGATTGGTGTATTGAAGAAATCAGCCCGAGCCGGGATTCCGCCAACCGCATGACCGACGCCCCCGTCTCACGGATCCGCAACTTCTGCATCATTGCCCACATTGACCATGGCAAGTCGACCCTGGCCGATCGCTTGCTGCAAGACACCGGCACGGTGGCCAATCGGGACATGCAGGAGCAGTTCCTCGACAACATGGATCTGGAGCGGGAGCGGGGGATCACGATCAAGCTCCAGGCGGCGCGCATGAACTACACGGCGGCCGACGGGGAGGAGTACGTGCTCAACCTGATCGACACCCCCGGCCACGTGGACTTTTCCTATGAGGTGAGCCGCAGTCTCCAGGCCTGTGAGGGTGCCCTGCTGGTGGTGGATGCCAGCCAGGGGGTGGAGGCTCAGACCCTGGCCAATGTGTATCTGGCGCTGGAGAACGATCTCGAGATCATTCCCGTGCTCAACAAGATCGATCTGCCAGGTGCCGACCCCGATCGCATCAAGGAAGAGGTTGAGGCGATCATCGGGCTCGACTGCAGCAAGGCCATTCCCTGTTCGGCCAAAACAGGGTTGGGAGTGCCCGAGATTCTGCAGGCGGTGGTGGACCGGGTGCCGGCGCCGAAAGATGCGGTGGAGGAACCCACCAAAGCTCTGATCTTTGACTCCTATTACGACCCCTACCGGGGCGTGATTGTGTATTTCCGGGTGATGAGCGGCCGCATCAACTGCAAAGACAAGGTGCTGTTGATGGCCAGCAAGAAAACCTATGAGCTCGATGAAATCGGGATCATGGCGCCGGATCAGAAGAAGGTGGATGAGCTCCACGCCGGTGAAGTGGGCTACCTGGCGGCCTCGATCAAGGCCGTGGCCGATGCCCGCGTGGGCGACACGATCACTCTGCTGAATGCGCCGGCGGATGAGCCCCTGCCGGGTTACACCGAGGCCAAACCGATGGTGTTCTGCGGCCTGTTCCCCACCGAGGCCGACCAGTATCCGGATCTGCGCGAAGCGCTCAACAAGCTGCAGCTCTCCGATGCAGCTCTGCAGTTCGAACCGGAAACCAGCAGTGCGATGGGCTTCGGCTTCCGCTGCGGTTTCCTGGGCCTTCTGCACATGGAAATCGTGCAGGAGCGCCTGGAGCGGGAGTACGACCTCGATCTGATAGTCACCGCACCGTCGGTGATTTACAAGGTGAACATGATCGATGGCACGGAAGTGATGGTGGACAACCCCGCCACCCTTCCCGATCCGCAGAAGCGTGAGTCGATTGAAGAGCCTTACGTGAAGATGGAGATCTACGCGCCAAATGATTACAACGGTGCGCTGATGGGCCTGTGCCAGGAACGGCGCGGTGAGTATCTCGACATGAAATACATCACCACCGATCGGGTGACCTTGATTTATGAATTACCACTGGCGGAAGTGGTGACCGACTTCTTCGATCAGATGAAGACGCGCACCCAGGGCTATGCATCGATGGAATACCACCTGATCGGCTATCGCAAGAACGAACTGGTGCGCCTGGATGTGTTGATCAACGGCGAGCGCGCTGACCCCCTCACCACGATCGTGCACCGCGATAAGGCCTACAACGTGGGCAAGGCTTTGGTGGAGAAACTGAAGGAACTGATTCCCCGCCAGCAGTTCAAGATTCCTTTGCAGGCCTCGATCGGTAGCCGCATCATTGCCTCCACCAGCATCAGCGCCATTCGCAAAGATGTGCTGGCGAAGTGCTACGGCGGTGACATCTCCCGAAAGAAGAAACTGCTGAAGAAACAGGCCAAAGGCAAGAAACGGATGAAGGCCATGGGCAAGGTGGATGTGCCCCAAGAGGCCTTCATGGCGGTGTTGAAATTGAACGACAGTCCTTGATGTTGCTTAAGACTCTGAATCAGAGACTGTCTTCATTGACCTCGTTGTAGATCCCACTTGTTTTTTCTGAGAGCATTTTCATCCAGTCAGAAGTCAGACCAAGTGATGTTGTGTTCACTTCCAGAGGTCTGCTTTCGCCGTTGTGTGTTCTTCCACGATTGAGATCAGCGTAATAATCTGCAGTTCTTTCGTAATCGCTTCTGCGCCAGCTGCCACCGTTGCGATCTTTATTGGGTTTCCCGTCTGAGAGGAAATACAACGTGTCTGTTTCTTGATCATCGAAAGCGGCTTGCATGGCGTCCCATGGATCTGTGCCTCCCCATCGATTCGGGGAGTCATCGTCCAATGTGTTCACAAAGGCGATCACCGACTGTCGTGCTGTTTTTCCATTCTTGATCTGATTGAGACTCGTCAGCTCATCACCAAAAGCAGTCCAACGTTTGTGATTGGCATAACCACCGGAACTGAATGCGCGTACACCAACTTTGGTGTCATCGGGAAGGAGCTCAAGAATCGCTGTTAATTCAGCAATCAGCGCTTCCATTCTTGTGAGAGCACAAATTCTACTTGTTGTGAAATAGCCCTGGCCTGGGTCGTAGAAGGTGCGGCGTCGATCGTACCCCTCAGCCCACATCACGCAGGCTGACATTGATCCAGATCCATCTACTACAAAGCGAACATTTTTGCTGGTGATGGGCGGGAAGAAAGAACCTGCCTGGATTGCAGTATCTGATCCATCAGCCCCTTCTTCCTGATTCGGGTTGATGCTCCAAAGACCATAATTTCCCGAATTTGTATCGCTATCAGCCGTTTGGAACCATTGCTTATCCGCACGGGCAAATGCCGTGAAGTAAAGAGGAGAGTCGCTGGCAACTTCATCGTTGTATCGCGGCGTTCGCACTGAGCTGTCGACAATTTTTATGAGTTTATAATTCTCATCAGATTGAATGTGAAAATAGGGCTCTTTGTTGCTTCTGTTGCCGGAATGAAGAGTGCCGGTAAATGCCACTTGCATGCTGTTGAGTGTGTCTTGCAGCGTCTTCGTTTCGCAATTATTGGAGCTGTTGTCATCACAACCTGTTGGTTTGATGTGTGTGATAACACTGGCAAGGAATGTTTCGCTTGCATCGGAGTAGCTTCCATCAATCCCAATGGGGACTCCGCAGCGTTGAAGGTTGTAAGAACGTCCACTGCTATCGAGACTGATGCCATAGAGGATCGGCTTTGAGCTATTCATCATCACACCGAAAAATGGCGTGAATTTAATATCTCCTTCGGTGCTTCCATCCTGTTTAATCACCTCGCCTGCCTGCTCCTTGCATTCTTTAATGGTGCTTTCATAATCCGGATGATTCAGGTCGAGCACTGTTCCTGCCTTGGTTCCTTCTCGAAGCAAGAGGTGATCACTTCGCTCAATTTCTGCGCGCATCAGGCGCAACCCATTGACTTTATTTTGTCTGAGCGTCGTTAGATTCGTCGACTGATCCAGCATCGAACCCGTACTGCGTAATGCAAGACCTGAAGCGCCAACGATTAATGTCCCCGCCGCAAGTGAGATCATCAACTCATTCAAGCCAAAGCCTTGTGTTGCTCGCTTTTGTTGGCGCCAACATAGTCTGCGTCTCTGAATTGGCATGAACGCGTGAATTGATTTCATGGCCTTCTTGCTGGCAGGAATCCTAGTGGTAGGACTAGGAATCTTGAACTCTTTTCAGTGTCTCGCAGATTGATGCTGTCGTTGTGAGACCTTCAAAAGCTTTGCCTGAGAATTTCGTGATCGGGGTTGTTAGTAATGTTTATTGTCCATATAGGACGCATTGCGATGTGGATTGAGACCAGTTCCCGCGCTTGATGGTTCCAGTTGGTAACACCATCAGACAGCGCTCGATTAATTGGGGGGTTTCGCGTTCGAGGTCTTTGGCGTGTTGCAGCCTTACCAACAAAACACTTCCGCTAGCGGTGGTTCCAGGTGGGGTTAATTCATGAAATCGAACAGGTTTAAATGTTTTTGCTTGCTCGTCGTAGATATCCAATCGTATTCGTACGTTTTCACTGCCACTTCGTTCCGTGACCATGAATCGAAAGGGTCCACCCGCAGATTGTGGGATGACTGGCCCGTCTTTGCAGGGGTTGTTCGAGTTCGATAACGACAGGATTTCGGTGTTGCAACAGATCAGCCGATCGCTATTCGCAATCGCTCCATTTGATGACGTGAACTCAAGCGTTTTTTCTGGTGGCTGATAGGTGTTGAATGTTTCTGGTGGCATGTTGACCTCACAGGAGGACTTTGTTTGTCCGATTTTTGCGCGGAGGCTGTAAAAACCTGACTCCACCTGATTCTGGTATTGATCAATCTCAGACTGTTGAAGCCTCTTGGTGAATTGTGGCATGGCCCATGTTGTGGTGAGCCCAACAATGAGCATTGCCACAATCATTTCTGTTAAGGTAAAGCCATCAGCATTTTTGGGAGAGTTTATAATATTTCTCATGGGTTCGATGCGTTTTGCAGTGGGTTACATTGGGAAGCAAAGTTTGGGCTGATTTCAAAAATTCTGTGCTCTGGTCCAAGGGATAAGGTATTTAGGCTCTTGTAGTTCTCAAATGTATATTTTGCATAGAGTGTGTAGGCATTGGTTGATATGTCGTGGATGAACTCTCTTGTGATCTTGAACCCTGGAATAGGGCTGACAGGAGCGGGTGCATTGTCTGTGAGATGCTGAGCGAGATATTGCAATGGGTTGGCGCAGGCCGTATCAGGATTGCTGAGAGATGCATAGGAGAGTTGGGTGTCGTACCTCTGTAGCTCTTGCGCATCATTGTTAATCGTCATTTCCAAGTTCGCGCGTATCTCTTGAGATCGACTGTTGGCAAGCGCGAGCATATTGAACCGTGCAAATGCGGCCATGACAGCTGCCATGATCACACCAGCCACCAGAACTTCCACCAACGTGAAGCCCTGGGTCTTGTGTCGCTTGTGAGCATCTGCCTGACATGTCACCATCTTCACCTATCGCTGAGTGACCATTGCAATGATTCAATGATTTAAATTTGATCGTAAGCAGTCCATCAATTTTCTGAGTTGGTATTGTCTGAGTAATCTCTGTTAATCATCTGAGGGAGTAAGCATGACTACCAACGAATGAATGTATCGAGTTTGCTGCCGCGGATTCCTCGATAGACTTCTCTCCCGTAACCCGAAAATCCTTTGTTCTGAAGCCATCCCCATGTTTCATTGGCCTGGTTCACGAATGACGTTCCATCATTCGTTGCTGTTTTGAGTTTTAGATTGTTGGCGCAGATTGTGTTTGCCCATAGCAGACCGTTGAAGCTTGCTTTGTTTTCGCTGCTGCTGTCAATCGCATAAATCGCACCTTGCGAGAGTTTGATTAATGCTGCAGGTAAACTCGTGCCCTCAAATGCCACTACAGTGTTGTAATTAGAGTAAGGATAGGCTGACGCTGGGTTGAGAGCACTCGGGCATGTCGCGCTTGCTTGGCGAGAGGTATCTGCTGTGATTACAAATTGATCGGGTTGTTCTTCGGCGCATTGTGATGAGCTTGTTGTGTAGGCGCAGAGCTCGCTGCTTCCAGTTGCCTTGATTTGATAAGTGGCTAAGCTCGACCAGCAGCGACTTGGATCTTGATCGCAGGTTTCAGGTGGTTCTAAATGCAGGATAATTGGCCTATTTTTCGCTTCAAACCGTACTTTTTTAGAAGTAAGATTGATCCTTTCTATATATACATGGCATTCTTTCTCTGAGCTGCTGTTTTTGCACAAATCGTCTTCTGTAAGGACAATTGTATCGCCTGAGGTGTTGATTCCATTTGGTGCCGTGTAGGGTGTTCCCTGCGATTGAGTATAGGTATCAAAGTTGCTCTGGCTAGGCGCCTGGTCACTTTGATTTTGGTTATTGATGAATTGATTGATTTGTTGCCCCGGGCTATATTGATAATTCTGGAATTGCGCTGCCATCACATGGGGCCTTGTGCAGACAACGTCGCCGCACGGAAGGGTTGAAGCATTAATTGAGCCCACGATCGGATTGTCTTCATCATCTTCGTTTTCAATGCTGAAACTTTGGCTGATGTCTGGTGAATCATCAAAAGCCCAGATTCTGATGTTATCAGTATCGTTTGGCATCGTGTCGACTGACCTTAAATTTGAATACTCTTCCCTATTGATTCGAAAAAGAGTGCTTCCGCTTGGTGGTTCGTTATTCTTTTTGGGCCAAACTTGATCAATGCTGAGTGACCCGGGTGAAGCATTGATGCTCTGCAGCCTCCCATCGCAGCCTCCGTTGCTTTGAAATGCATCCTTGTTGTTGTCATCAAGATTGAGTGTGACCAGCCCGGGACCGTTGATTTGAGTGTTGCCCAGCGACATATTTTTTGCAGCAATCACAGACCAGTCTTGATCGCCAGCTACGGCTGATCGAACATAAATAGTTCTCAGTAGGAGCGATTTGGCAACATCAACGCCCTGTGCCGTGTTGTCTGATTCGGAACGCTTCACAATCCCTTCAATTTGCAATTCTCCAGCTGCACCATTTACATTTGTATTATTGGAAAGCTCTACTTTGTAGGATCGCAATCGATAATACGTTTGGATATTGCCCAGGTCTTGTTCGCGTAAACTTTTGATCTGTTGAGGCTGTTGGATGGCAACTTCTGGTGATGCCGCTTGTTCACTGTCTGGGTCAATGGTGATCCTCTTTGGCTGAGCTTCAGCGTCCAGAGTTTCAGTGCAGATGCCTGCAATTGGGAAGGCTTCGCTGCCGGGGTTCATCCATCCCCATTGGTCATCGTCCGGGTCCAAAGGATCGATTCCGTTGTTGTGTTGCACTGCGTAGAGATATCCCAGATATTGATTGCCGTTGGGGTTGTTGAGCTCTCCCATGATGCGATTTAAACCGGTCATCGCAGCATTCTCAGCAAGTTGTTGGTAACTTTCCGATGCGCCCAGTTTCCTGGCCATGATCTGCCGAAGCACTAGCGCGCTTGTGCCGCCTACCAGTAACGCTCCCATCATCAATGTGAGTACAAGAGCCACGCCTTGCTCTTGTTTCGGTGCTGATTTGCGTGCTGCTTTTAGGATGAATGGTTTCATTGTATTGAATTTTTTTAGCCGCAAGTCAATGAGCTTTGATTTGCGGTTGTGTCATTTCCTTTGGTCAGATCTGATGCACCATTTTTTGTGTTGATGCAGGCAATCACGTTGAAGCGATTTTCGCCTTTGTGAGATTCCAGCTGGGAGACGGCTTCAAATAGAAAATTGTTGCCTGGTGTTGCTTTGATTGTGTACTTACCGCTTGGGATGGTTATTTCTGTTGAAAGTGCATCTCCGCCTTTAGCATTTGCGGTGCTCGCTTCAATCGGGCCACTTTCAGTCAAGATTGTCGAGATCCGGCTCAGGTCTCCCCAATGCGTGGGTGGGACCATGAATTCATCGATATAAGCCATCGTGCTGATTTGAAGTTGTACGAGAAGGGCCTCTGCTTCGCCTTGCCTGGTTTTGGCTACTTGGTTGCTAAATATTGGGAGGCTGATTGATGTCAAGATGCCTAAAATGCTGACCGCTGCGAGCATTTCGGTGAGTGTGAATCCCGTCGTGTCTTTCTTTGGCATGTCGTGCAACAATCACTGAGCTATGTTCATTCTTGCTCATGTTTGGTTTGTTGATCTGAGTGTTTGGTGTGATTATTTGTAGAAACGTCTGGGGTGAATGTCTTGATTGCGGCACTTTATTGATATGGTTCGGGCGCGAGATTGCTTCGAGGATGCCGATGACAGAAACTGCGATGAGTGGCTCCGCCAGTGACAATTTGCACTCGTGAGTGCTGTAGAGTTATTTTGACCTCAGATTCTTTAAAACGCTCATATAGTGATTATCTGCGTATTTGTGTTTTTGTTGTGAGGTTCAGTCGAGGCTTGTAGTCGTGTTTGCTGAGGCACAAAAAAGGCCCCCATTCGAGGGGGCCTTTGCTTAACCTATATCATTCGTTTTTGACCCATCCGGTGAAAGCTGTGACACCTGTGTCATACGTGATGGCTCCTGTTCCATCTGGAAAGTTGTCGTTTTCTCCCTCTGCTGTGACTGTCATTGTCGCTTGGCCAGGCACGCAGTCGGATGAAAGTGAGTATTTGCCTGCTAGTGCGCCGGTATTCAAATCTGCGATTAGTGTATCATCGATTTCTGTGCAATTATCTGCAGTGATTGCGCCAGTTTCAACATACAGGGAGCCTGCTTGTTTCAGAATGGTTGCAACCTGCATTTTTCCTTCGGTTGCACGCGCTTTGTTGGATTGGCTGAGGAAGTTGGGAAGTGCGACTGCAGACAGAATTCCAACAATCACAATCACGATCATCAGCTCCACCAGGGTGAAGCCCTTCTCGAGCAGATTGCGTGATTTTTTGCGGTTGAGCATGGCCAGCTGGAGCCGGCTGTTGAGAGTGGTCATGGCTGGTCCGTGGATTGGGTGAAGGTCTTGGCACCTGTGGTGCTCACGGATTCACCATCTCCTTTTCTCATGGTTCGTACAGGAAGGAACGGCTAAAGCTTCCTAAGAAGGTTCTTAGGGTTGCTCTCAGCTTTTGCGGCGCACCGTTCTGCCATCACTGCGCGGTTGGCTTCAGTCCACTGCTCTGCTTTCGGTGATTGCCGGCTATGTGCTGCTGCTGCTGGTGAATGCGGCCTTAGGAGATCTCCAACGCAAACAGCAACACCTGAAGTTGGCGGCATCCCTGCTGCAGCAGGCCTCCACCGGTGCCTTGGACGCTGGACCCCTCGGTTCCCTGGGCTTGGAAGCGCGGGTGCTCGCTGATGGTGAGCTGCAGTCGCCCACGCTCCAACCAGGGCCATCCGGCCAGCAGTGGTTGCTTAGCCGCTCCAGCTTGCAATTGCCGAACAATGAGCGCCGTCTGCTTGAGCTGCGCCAAGACGTGACGGCCTCCCTGCAGCAGCAGCAGTTCTCGCAAATGTTGCTGGTGGCCGCCGCCGGCGCATCGATCCTGTTCACTTCCCTGCTCCTGCGGCCCGTGTTGAAGCGCGGGTTGGTGCTGCCCCTCAATGATCTCGATCAGGAGCTCCAGGCTCTCGAGGCCGACACCCTTGGTGAGCACCTGCTCGATCCCAGCCGTCAGCCCCAGGAACTGCGTGCGATCGCCGAGGCCTTCAACAATCTCCAGCAACGCCTGGCAGCGGCTTGGCAACGGGAGCGCTCGTTTGTGGATGGGGTGGCCCATGAGCTGCGCACGCCGATCACGGTGATCTCCGGCCACAGCCAACGGTTGCAGCGCCAGGTGCTCTCTGATCCGGCCCGGGACTCGGTGAACTCGATCACGGGGGAGGCCAGGCGGATGGGCCAGTTGCTCACCTCCCTGCGTGAACTGGCCCGCTGCGATGCCGGCCGGCTGCAACTGCAGCC